>DDVI01000019.1 GCA_002345205.1 Bdellovibrionaceae bacterium UBA2316
ACGATGTTACTGCCGTTGTATGCATATTTTCTGGTGTAAGCTTTAGAGTTCACGAAGGCCTTTACGCTTTTCTGCATTCGACGTCCTAGCACATCATAAGCGTAGCTAATCTCGCGTATGGTGGCAAGTGCTCCGATTGAACCACTCATTACCTGCACCTTTATCAGCTGATTCAGACTTGAATACTCATAGTGGTGCGATTCTTTTAGACCATCCCTTGAAATTTTATTTATTAAGTTGCCGTTATTGTCATATTGATACGTAAAGAACGAGTCCTGATTTAACCTCTGGCCCGTGACGTCGTATTCGTAGGTGCGACTTTGATCAGAAATTCGATTTCCAATATTGTCATAGCTGTAAGTCTCACTGACTGTGCTGCCGCTTGCCTGAATTAGCTGGCCATTTTGATCGTAACCATAGTCGACAACGCTAGCCAGAGACCTTTTTTGTGTCGGATAGTTTCGTAAATCGTAGCTGTATTCATACTCAGCTAGCGACACGCTAGAGTTAGCATGAGTAATTTTTCTAAGCTGCTGATCTTGATAGGCGTAGCTAGTTTTAATATTTCCTCTTATGACTTCGTTCAGTCGTGAAGCTCCATCATATTTAAAACTGTAGCTTTTTGAAAATGCGTTCATGCTGGTTAGGCGATTAAGTTCATCGTAGCCATAGGAAATATTTCCCACAGGAGTTTGCTGCTCTGATAGCAAATCACGACGATTGTATTCTGATGATATGTAAAAATCAGGGTAGCTTGACAGATCACCAGCGCCGGAAATAGATTCGTTTAAATTCTGGCCCTTTAAATTTCTAAAATAAGAAATAGTAGAATTCTTATTGCTTGCCGATATCGCTTTTTCTCCTGGAACATCGTAAATGTATGTGATGACGTCGTCAGGTAAAGTGACCTGAGTTAAGTCATTCACCAAGTTGTACTGCATCGACCTAACATTACCATTAGGGTCCTTCATATAGGTCATATTACCGTTGCCGTCGTAATTCATTTCGACAATCGCGCCAAAAGCGTCTGTTTTCTTAATGAGTTGATTTCGGCTGTTATATTCAAAACTAGTCATCCTGTTTTTTGGGTCCAAAACGGAAAGAAGATTTCCTAGTTCATCATACGAATACTTGGTGATTTCGTTTTTAGGGGAGGTTACCTGAGTCAGACGATTGAAAATATCATATTCAAATTTCGTTATTGCGGTTGTTGATGCCGAGATATTTTCGATTTTCTCGATTACGTTTCCTGAAAGATCATATGAGAATGTAACTTCTTTGCTATCTGGACCAATAAGTTTTATAACCCAGCCCTTTTGATTTCTTATGTAGGTCGTTGTAAGTCCGGCCGCTGCTAATGAAGGGAACACAGTTCTAGTTTTCATAAAACCGTTGGTATCATAGGTCATTTCGATTTTACTTCCGTCTGGAGAAGTTATTTTTAAAAGTAGTCCCTCGCTTGAGTATTCTTTTACCGTAGTTTGATCTGTTGCGCCTCTAACGGATTGAGTCTCGGTCAAGACTTGACCGAATGAATTGTAAGTGAATTTTCTTACTACCGGGTCGGTATCTAAATTGTAATATTCGCTCGTTGAAGCCACGTCTCTAGTTAGTGGATCGTAAGAAAAATGGGTCGCGTGGCCAGTTGGCCGAACAATCGCTAAAGGTAAACCTTCAAAGTCCCTATTTATTGTTGTTTGTGCCCCCATCGCATTTGAAGCAATAGAGGTATAGCCATTAATGTCAGGCACTAGGACCGTAGTGCCGCCATTACTATCTGTGATTTGAGAGTTGCCTTGATTGCTTGCTAGCCCAACTCCTTTAAGTAAGTTACTGTCATTAGATCCCGTAGTGAGAGTTTTGGAAACAGCATCATTCCATTGAACTTCTTTGTTATCTGCTAGTTTTATTTTGTTCACGCGATTACTTGATTGGTAATCGATCGCGAGTTTTTGGCCAAGTTGATTCTCTTCAGAAACAAGCATTCCCTTTTCATTGTATTCAAATTGTTTTTCGGCGCCATCGGGAAGTCTAACGTTCGTTAGTTTTCCATCGGTGTAGCTAAACTGGGTGGATCGACCTGAGCTATCTTGAATTCGATTTAAAAGTCTACCGCTGTAGAAATAGTTAATTTCTTGTCCAGTGAAAAAACTAATTTTTGAAATCTTGTTTTCAGTGTCATAACTGAAAATATTTTGTCTGCCAAGGCGATCCGTAGAGGACACCTGAAGTCCCAGAGAACTAAATGTTACACTTGAGCCATCACGAAATTTTCGATTCCAAGATCCATCAGCGTGTTTAATCAATACGGACAAATCTTTGCTACTAGCAATAAAGGTAAGGTCTTGTGATTGATTATCTTCAGTAAACTGAATTTTACGTATTGCCTTTCGTCCCGATTCTTGGACAATCAGATTTTTGTCATTATCAAGATGTAAAAAAGTCGGACTACAAAGTGAAGCGTTCGTCGCTGCAAATCCATCCCCGCTAACTTGCAAGTTGCAGCTACCATTACCGGCGATAACATCAGCTTGTTGGTTGACTAGGTCGATTCTAACTACACGGTGATAACCAGTATCAGCAACATATAGGTAATTTTTCGATTCATCGATGGCCATTCCGTTTGGATTATTCAAAGCCATCACAAGAGCGTTTGTTTGATTCGCAAAAACACCGCCCTCTTCAACAGGTAATCCAGCGACTTTTTCAATTTGTCCGTTTGTTTTAAGTTTTAAAATCAATCCTTTCTCTGTTGAAATATATAGTTCGTTTTGGGAATTGAGTAAAAGTTGTTTCGGGTGATAAATCGATACACTAGTGCCTAACCCTGGGTTTTCCGGGAAATTTAAATTTTGTCCATTTCCGGCTATAGTTGATATCGTAGAAGTTTGGGCATCTATCTTTCTGATGCGATTGTTTCCGAAATCTGCAATATAAATGTTATTCAGACTATCGAGCACCACTCCTTGCGGGGAATTTAGACCTATCCCATTTGGCCCTGAGTTCGCTAGACCCTGAATATCGTCGCCTTCATAGGTAGAAAGATAACCATCACCTGTGCTAGCTATAAATTTTTTAGGGGGACTTGGCTTACAAATGACTCCCGGAGGGCATTCATTAGGTAGGGCTAAAGTACACGATAAATTTGCCTGATCGACGACTGGCATTCCACAGCTGACCCCAAACACCGATTGGCAGGTTTGATTTACGCCATCCAAGTTTGCATCGATTCGTTCAATACCAAAATTTAAATTTAGTACTTCCTCGATTGTTGCCTTCTTTCCGGCGATATCTTTAGGCATTGATCCGATTTCAACCACTCTATGTGATCTGGTATCTGTAGCAATCCATCGACCATTAGATATTCTTCTTAAATTAGACAGTTGTGGTTGAAAAAGGTATGAATGTCGAGTGGTAGAAAATGATCCGGTGTAATTAGACTCGATACAAATATAAGTGCCCTGATTTCCGAGCGCCCCAGAAGCCGAGCCTATTTCAAATAGACCTAAAATAGAAGATGGCTGCGCTTGTGACAAATCAACTTCGCCTAGGTAACTCTTTCCGTTATCAGAAACGTAACTTGTAACTATTTTGGGCCACTGAGAGAAATCTAAAGCCTGATCTAATTTTATAGAAGCGTTGTTTGGCTGATAAACAGTAGAAATAATATTACTCATTTCATAAGTACTTACCGAACCATCGGCCTCTTCAATTACAATATTTCGCGCAGCTGGATTCAGAATTTGTTGGTATCCATTAATTTTCCATCCTCGACCAGATATGGAATCAACTTTGTTTTGAACTACGACGTTTGCAGTGACATCTTTAGGAAGGAAGTCGCTTAATACTTGGGTCTCGAGCGTGGTTTTTGTAGTCGTCGTATTCTGCTGAATATTTCTTTGGTCTATGGGAATATAACTAGAGTCAAACCTGCCTTTGTTTGTAACGCTATCTTGAACTGTTTTGATGGTAAGGTTTTTTAATTGAATTTGATATCTTGCGAGTGATGGGTAGAGTCCCGATTCAAGGTATTTGTTCGTGCTTGGGTCTTTTAGTTCAACAGCATAAGATACCATGTTTCTCATTGGTAAAGCAGAGAATTGACTAAGATCAGAAAAATTGGCGATTTTTGAAACCAGGCCTTTACGCTCGCCATCGTCGAAAATTTCAGTCGTTACTTTCGATAGATCGCTAGAAATATTTCCTGTTGCAATGTCGCTGGATTTAATCGAGCTTATGAAAAATTGAGATTTAATTCCGTTGGGCACGTAACTAGAAACCTGGTTTACACTCGAATTATAAAACGTGTTTGTATAAAAATCTGCATAACGAGAATAGCAACGAAAAATATCGCAAGTCTTCCCGACGTAAACTGAGCTATAGGAGCTTGTTTGTGAGGCCGACGACTTAGAATATGTAATCGTCTTTTCTGGAATTTCGATATAATTAGAGACAAAGGCAGTAGGGTTTGCCCAGATTGATTTATATTTTAGTTGCGGTGAAAAAGATTCGTCTCCAATTTCAAACGAGGGAAGTTGCAAACTTGTTTCGTAGGAATCTTTACTGCTATCAACGGCGTTTAGGTTACTGTCAACTAACCCAGTCAAAGTCGGCATCAAAGGAACTGCATAAACGATACTAAAATGGGATATCCCTTGATTAGGAAGGGTCTTGATTTTTTGTCCGTCGCTAGAAACTTTGGCAATACCATCAATTTCCCAAGCACCTTTGGCGGAATTCATACTAAAGATTACCATATCCGTGTTCGGTTTTAGTTCATACGAGTTTGGCAGCGTTAACTCGACACGCTGATTAAATCTCAAACCCGAAGGTTCCAAAGAAACCACTGCATTTGGAACTGCGCTGGCCGGAACTGGCACTGTGACTTTATCCGAAGGAATGGTCATAATATTTATACTGCCTTGACCAGAACCAGACGGAAATACACTCGCATTAGAGGGAACAGCCAGTTCTACGCCAGGAGCGTGCGAACTGCTAACGTTAGCAGGTTGATTGGCGACAACTTGCGTCTGCGTTCCATCTAAAAGAGTCGGAGTTAGATAAATCGGTCTGTTTAAAATATTTTGCTGAGCATAACCAAGGTTTATAGACATTGATGATTTTGAAAAGTATCGACTTGGTCCAGTGAACGAAGTCGGAACCGTTGAGCCATCAAAATTAAGAGTTTGGTCTCCGGAAATATTAAGTTCAAAACTAAATGCCCCTTGGCCGTTAGTAACGGTTTGAAACGTAGTTCCAGATAGAGAGACAGTCACATTTGGAATGGCCACATCGTTAATGTCGCGAATAATACCAGAAAGTCTTGTGATGCCGCTAAACTGAACAACGAATGACGAGGTTTGATTCACTCGTGGGTCTTCAACTGAAACTGTCGCCGATTGGAATGGCGTCAGTTTTAATGAAAAACTGCCGTCTGGGTTAACGATGGATTCATCAGTGTTAAAGCTTAAAAAACCTTCGCTGGCTTTGATCGTTAAACCAGGTCGAGAGGCTTGCTGGGCACCGTGGATAAAAACCTGGTCTTCGACCTGAGTTAATGAAATTAACTCAGGTACTAGAAGCGGCGAATGAATCTCTATCGATATTGATTTTTCTAAAATGTTTCCGGCTAAGTCTTCTGCTAGAAATTGAATCTCTTGGACTCCTTCGTATTGGGTTAAGTACTGAATGGAAAATGATTTTTTATCTGCTGACAAAACTATATCTTTATTGTTTATTTTTAGCGTGCTTACGGCTTCGCTAAACGAACCGGACAATGTAAATTGGATATCTTGCAAAATTTGATTCGGCGTTGGAGAGGTGATGGTTAAAATTGGAACAACAGTATCTCTTTGTATTTTCAATATTTCAGAAATGGCGATATTCCCAGCAATATCGGTACTTTCAACCTGAATTTGATTTTCACCCTCTAATAAAAGGCTAGCTTCGAAATCGAATTCCTTTGCGCCTGTCCTGAGCACATCGACACCGTTAACTTTGATAATCGAATGGACATCATTCGCCTCTGTAATTTTCACTGGAACTACGATCAAGCTTTGATTAGTTAACGTTCCTTCGGCTATTCCAAAGGTTATAACAGGAGCAGTGTTATCCAATATTACGGAAAGAGATAAATTTTGATTTGATACATTTCCCGCAAGATCTGTCGGTTGAACGGCGACATTATTGGCGCCAGATTGCAACACGTTTAGATTATAGACACCGATTTTACCACTCTCATCTAACGATACCTGATTTGAATTCACGAGAAGCGATTTCAAAGGCTCGTTTGATATGAACTGGACAGCTAAAGTTTTCGGTAGTGAGTTAACATAAACCGGATCGTTCGACGACAGAGAAATACTTGGGTTCGTTTGATCTAAGACCACATTTGAAATCAGCACTGGCGAAGCTATATTGTTAAACTGATCTTGAGATTTGATTTCAATATTATTGTTTCCGTTGACAAGATCGAAAGTAAAACTTTTTGCCGTTGACGATTTAACTACGGCCCCATTGATGGAAACTGTTGATGTGACATTTGAAATATCTTGAATTTCTACTGATACCGATTTTTGATTTGTAAACGTATTGCTACGCAACTGAGTCAAAATTGTCGGTGCGGTAGTGTCTTTCGGTGAAGACGGACGATAAATTCCAAGGGAGAAATACGAAGTAAAGAATCCCCTATATTTTATCACCAGGGAGTTATTTAACTCTGGTTTTACCGAAACTGAAAGTAGGGCGACATTTTTGTTGAACGTACTTGCATCAACTACCTTTTTACCGTTCCAAGTGATTTCGGCATATTCAACTCTGAAAAAAGTGCGATAAAGTAAATTAGCAAGGTTCTTAAGACCGCAGGAACATTTTTGAAGTAGTCCGCCCGTGCAGACGACATTTTCATGATTCTGACCGTCGGCGTTTTTCATCTTAATGATAAAGTCTTTTTTGATTGCGTCTGAAGTGACACGAACTGTCTCAGTAGCTTGGTTGACCGATTTGAAGGAGCCACGGTAGGTCTTATCGGGAAAGACGTTGATCTGATCTGAGGTGTTTTGAGCAAGGACGAACTGAGCAAACAATAGAATAGCGATAGCCGTTAAGCGATACATGAGATGGCTCCCCTTAAGATTGGTTCGATAAAAGTCTCGGATTTCTAAATCCAAGACTTAAGGGTAAACAATTTTTATTGTATCTAGAAATGAGATTTTACAACAAGAAGGCGATTGGTTAAATTAGAGTACTTCATAATCTAATATGATTTACAAACACTAGTGGAAAAAAATATCATAATAATACACTTGATTTAGTTGGACATTGAATTCAAGCTCGTTTTACTAATGTCGAAATAAAAGTTTAGATAAACTGGTTCCAGTCCCCAACTGTTTGATAGATACATTTTATTGCAGTTTCAAGTGGGCGAGGATTGAATCCCCATTGCAAAATCCCAAATCGTATCAGGTTATTTTCTGTGAACGGTAAGCTCGTCTAATAGCGAACTCGAACTCCGCGAAAACGAACTTTGCATCCCTAGGCAAAATCTACATCAAATCAAATTTGTTTCTCATTCCAATATGTTATCGGGCTGGCATAAAGCCCACTGTTTTTTGCATTAGTAATTGGTGAAAGGACAGCAACAAAGACGTCCTTTTGAAGGGGGCCAATTATGGCAATTAGAAAAAAATGCCCGCGTTGCGGGGGGAATTTAGAAGTGTTGCGAACCTACTCGCACTGCTCAGGATGTTTTTATTTTGAAGACTACTGGAGTGATCCCGAAGCAGAGAATTTGAAAGCATTGAGGGAAGCAAGGGAAATACTTTCCTATAATGAAAACGAAATCGATAGCAAAGAGGAGGCGGAACAAGATGAAAAAGAATGCGCCTAAAGATACAAATCAGAACTCGAAAATTCCAATGGGAAAAGAACTAAAGAATAGTTTTTGGAAAAGACTATTCAGCAGTGAAGTTGATGATCGCAAGATTGATGAAATCAAGCGACAAAATGAACTTAAATTTATGCGAATTCACTTTTTAGGATGAAAGGTAATTGCACGTGAAAATAGAAAACCAGAAGACATGGAGTTTTCCGTTGAACGACAAAGAAAAATTGGAGGTTAAACAAATAGCGATGAATTTGCCAGCCGACGAGAGGGCCATCGTATATTTAAAATATTGGCTAGGCATGGGGCTAAAACATATTGCTCAAACACTGGGTATGGAACTTTACGACGTAAAAGTGACCCACGCTAAGGCGCTGAGTTTAATGAGAGAAGAACTTTTAAACCTTAAATCAGCATAAAGCAGAACAAAACAAACAACAAACTAGATTCTAGGGAGGAAAATTAAATATGGAAAACAGAGTAAAAAATAAAAAATTAGATCTTGAATGGATTGATAAAGAAACCGGCCGAAAATTTCCGGCGGGAGTAGCATTCTACCACGAAGATAAAGGTGAGTTTCGACTTAAGGTCGATGCCATGCCCGATGAAAAATACATTTTCTTAAGGCCAACGGGGTCGGATGGCGAAACGGTTCACTACCGCGTTGATGTTAGTCTAAGAAAAGAAGGAAAATTTGTTCGGTCTTCGCCGATTGGTTCGGGGAAAAGCTCTAAAAGTGCCGGTCCCTATATTTTTATGGAACTAGGACCTTATTCACGGATTTTAGCACTTCACACGGAAGAGTAGTATTTGATAAAAAATCAATCTTGGATTGCTTTGGGTGCAATTGCCTATATTGGCATTACCCTTTTTATGCCAGAACTATCATTTGCGCAGTACGGAGGCGGCGACTTTCAGAGTAAGGTGGGCGGCGTAACAAAGGGACTTGTAAACGTGCTCTTGCCTGCGGTCAGCGTTCTGGGCCTTGTGTATGCAGCGATACTGGCAGCAACGGGTGATGCTGAGGCAAAGTCTCGAATGGTACTTGTGGCAGTGGCTAGTATTGTTGGGTTTTTAGCACCCATGCTTATCCGCTGGCTTCAAAGTATTTCAGGGATGTAGTGGAGTTTAAAGAATCTACTGTCCACAGGAAGCTGGACGCTAAAATCAAAATTGGGGGCATGGAAGCCCCCGACATTTTAGCCGTTCTGATATTTGCTTCAACAATGAATTTGTTTTTTGGTCGGACCTCATTGTCTGTTATTTTTGTGATTGTCTTACCGGCCACTTTACTCGGCATTTTATATTTTGGAAAAAGAGGAAAGCCGGATGACTATCTTATCCACTTGGTAAAATTTCATTTAACCAAGGGATTCTTTGCCGCCGGAAATGACCAATCAAATCGTGAAAAAATATTAGGAGTTAGAATTGATGGCAAATCAAATTAAAGACATGCTAGGACTTTGGCACCTAGACGACAAGTTAGTCGTTTTTAGTGACGCATCTTTGGGTTCGGGATTTAGAGTTATCGGAAACGATATCAGTTTAAAAACACCGGCGGAGGTAAATTACTTTTCGGAAAAAATAGAGGGACTCCTTAACTCTTTGCCCGAAGAGTATTCTTTACAGCTTTTTTATAAACTTAATCATGATGTCGAAAGCATTATTCAAAAGCACGAAGATGTTTCTAAAAATTGTAAAGATAGCTATCAACCAGTACGTGAGGCCAGGGTCAACTATTTAAGAAAGAACGCAAAAAACCGAGAATATTTTGTGCCAGAAATTTTTGTCTTTGTTAGGTCCGCTAGCCATCGAATGAAGCAAAGACGATTTTGGCAAAAAAGAGAATCATTTGAGGCAATGACAAAGAAGGACTACGATCAACATCGTCAAAAATTTGAAAGAACGATGACGCTTGTTAAAAGTGGTCTTGAATCGGCGGGACTATTTCCAACTGAAATTGATCCTATTGAGTGGTACGGAAATATTTTTACCTATTTTAATAAACCTCGTCATGAAGGCATAGGCCTACCGTATCTTCGTCAAGATTCAATTGATCATACCCTGTCTGAACAAATTGTACTGAGTGATATAAGTGTAGATAAAGACGCTATTACCATTTCTGACTTAAAATTCCGGGTATTAACGCTTGCCATTTTGCCAGAAGGAAAAACACATGCGGCTATGATTGAGAATTTCACTAAGCTGCCATTTCATTTTTGGATCAGTCAAAATTTGAAAAGTCTGAATCAAAAAAAGGAGCTAAGTAAACTTGAACTAGGCCGAAGAGTGGCGCGCTCGATGGCTTCAGGTAGCAAGAATGTTTCTGATATTGAAAGTGAAACCCAGTTTGAGCAGATTGAGAGTCTAACTCGTGAACTTCATGAGGGGTGTGAGAAAATTGTAATGATGGATTTTAACGTCGTCGTTTGGGCCGACAGTCAAGAAGAACTTGAAACGAAAACCGACGAAGTTTTGCGATCCTTTCGATCTTTAAACCAGGCCGAAGGGATACAAGAAACCTATGCGGGTCTGGAAGCTTTTATGGCGGCTGCGCCGTCAATTTGCAAAGGGTTTAGGCTTAAGAAGATTAAAACGTCAAACGCCGCGCACTTGCTACCGTTTTATTCATGCTGGCTGGGTAACAATAGACCGGTGTGCTTGCTGCCAAATCGAGAAAATTCACTTTTTTCACTGGACCCATTTGCTAAGGAACTTCCCAATTGGAATGGGCTTGTATTTGGCGGTAGCGGCTCCGGTAAATCGTTTAGCGTCGCCCAATTGATGCTACAGTTCTACGGCCAAGAGCCAAATCCAAAAATTATATGGATTGATAACGGCGCTTCATCGCAGCGGCTGCTTGAGGTACTTGGCGGCGAGTTTATCGACCTGACTTTAGAATCAGGAATTTCGATTAACTTATTTGATCTTGAGGAGGGGGAACTCGTACCGACTCCATCACGAATTAAAATGATGCTTGGAGTGCTAGAGCTGATTTTAAAAGACGATGATAAAAAAGGGCTTCCAAAGCGGGAAAAAGCCCTTCTCGAAGAGTCGATTTTTAGAATGTACCAAAGTGTAAAAGATCGGGTTCCAGTATTAACTGATTTAAAAACAATTCTTACTGAGCATGTGGAGCCTGAAATGAGAAAATACGCTCAAATATTATTTTCTTGGACTGGCGACACGGCCTATGGACGAATGCTAGATCGGCAAAGTAACGTAAAATTAAAATCAGATTTAATCACGATTGAAATCAAAGGACTAGACAACCATCGCGAGTTAAAAGACATATTTTTACTGCTGTTTACAAGCTATATTAAGACAGAGGCAGCTAGGGACCTTCAAACTCCTTACTTGTTGATAATTGATGAGGCTCAGCGTCTTTTCAAAACAGAGAGCGGAAGAGATTTTGCTATCGATTGTTTTCGTACCTTTAGAAAATATAACGCTGGGATTTATTGCATTTCCCAAAACTATCGAGATTTTTTGTCTGACAAAGACCTAGCCGAGAGCTTAATGCCGAATACAACAAACGTGTTCATTTTGCGTCAACGAAAAATCGATTGGAACGATTTTAAATCGAGTTTTGATTTCAATGACTCTCAAGTAGAAGCGATAAAAAGCCTTGAGATCGTGAAAGGAAAGTACTCTGAATTTTATCTTATGCAGGATGAAAATCAGGCTATTCTTAGACTAGTTCCGGAACCACTGAGTTACTGGATCTGCACCAGTGACGGAAATGAAAAAGCAAAAATTAAAGAAATGGAGGATAGGCATCCGAATGAATCAAAGATTCAAATTCTGCAACGACTTGCCTTTGAAAACGAATTGGATAGATCATGAACGTGTTTAAATTAAAAATATTGTCAGCGGGATATTTTCGGATCTCGGCAATTGTCTTTTTAATTATTGGTCTCATGATCCCGCCAAAAGCTGGAGCGTTTACCGATGGATCTGGATGGACACAGGTTTCCTACTTGATAAAAATTCTCGAGGAGAATATTCGTCGGTATTATCAGCTTAAGACCATGATTGAACTTGCAAAAGACCAGCGGGATTACTTGAGGCTGGTTAACTCGGGACTAGATAATTCATTGGGTCTTATTGAAACCTTACCGATCAAAGATGAAAAAGTACTTTCTGAAATACGAAATTTCAAAAAGGCTGTGGAAAAGATTTCAGAAATCTATGGTGCTGTTCCTAAGAGCAAAGAAGAGTTTATGCAAAGACTACATGATCAAACCATTTCAGAAAGTCTTAGAATGATAAACGATTTTAAAGAATACTCAGTGAAGCAAGAAGAAAACTCAATTCGAGTGGCCATCGATAGCCGGGCAGCATCGCCCAAGGGGGCTATGAGAATACAGGCGGAAACCAGCGCTCAGATTCTTAGGTCACTGTCGCAATTGATTCGGCTTAATACGCAGATGCTAAAACTACAAAGCGAGCAGTTTGGAATGCAAAACAAAATGGGAAAAGATAGCGTTACGAACTTTCAGCGAGTGAATCAGGATCTTGGAAAGAGTTTTAAAGAACTCAACCCACAAATGAGTTTAATCAAATTTTAAATGTTTGATTATTTAAGCGATGTGGGACGAAGTCTGCGCGGCGAACTAGTTTCGACGTACTGGGTTCTTATTGTGCCCCTTGTTCTATTGCTAATAGTGATGGAGTTTCTAAAAAATGACGAGCCCGATGTTAAAGACATTTTCCGGAGGGTTTTAGTTTCGGTGATACTGCTATATAGTTTTGATACCACCTTGAATGCTATTGCCACAATCGGCGATAGCATTACCGATAAAATTGATGGACTTCAAAAACTATGGGACGTTTTAAAGAACCTTGGGCCAAACTATAATAGCGCAAGTAATGATTGGTTCAACCTTAGGGAGACAGCACTCTATATCTTTAATATAGGGGCCTATATCATTGCCTACTTGGGATTTTTTATTTCAAATGCAATGATTCACTTTGTGTGGACCATTTTATTTGTGTGTTCCCCCCTGATGATACTAGCCTATGTGGCTAGACAAACTGAACATGTGACTTTTAGTCTCTACAAGGGGCTAGTGCAAGTGGTGCTTTGGAAAATTTTGTGGAGTCTTCTTGGCGTATTGTTACTCAAGCTAGCTATGAATCCAAAAGTGACCGGGATGGAAGACTATTTGATGTCTATAATTATCAACTTATCCATCGGTCTAAGCATGCTATTTATTCCAATTGCAACAAGATCACTAGTTAATGATGGTATGGAAAGCGCGGCTTCAGCTATTACGGCTGTTCCGACTATGGCAACAGGAGTTGCTCTAAAAGCACAAATGGCAAAACTTGCTAAAGGCATAGCTAGCGGCGCTGTTTCCGGTGGAAAATTTGCAGCTAAGCCCATCACTAACCCTTTTGTTGGCAGAGCGGAGCTACTAAGGCAACGACTGAATCCAAAACTGAATCAAATGAAAAAAACATATGAAAATCTATTTTTACCTAAAGATCAAAAACAAGGAAGAAATGACAAACGAAGATAGTTTAAAAAAAGAAAACTTAAAAACTGTAAGATCAACTCTTGATCACTGGATTGATACAAATAATCAGCTACGGCTTTACAAATGGATTGGCGCTATTTGTGCCGGTATAGGAATGCTTTTACTGTGCGTGGTTTTATTTCAATCGCTGAAATCACCGCTTGTGATTTATGACGACGGATCAAGTAAAATACCGCTTAAAAGTGAGTCTAAGCCTTTTAAGATTGATGAAGAACAAATTAGTCGCTTTCTAACGGAATATTTATTTCTATATTTTAAATGGGAAAAACTTGATCCTGATAAAATCATAAAAGAAATAGGTCCATTCACTAGCGATGCTTTGTCTGAAAAAATTAATATTCAGCTTCTTCAAAGGCGAGATCGGGATTTTAAAAACCAATCCGTTTCACAGGACATCGCCCATGTTAAAATCAACGTGAACGAAAAGGAAATTACGGCTACATACGATAAAGTACTTCGCATTTCGGGCATACCGCTAGTGGTCCCTTGTGAGGCCTCTTTTCAAATTGTTGATGGACCTGTTACGAATTGGAATCTGCTTGGTCTATACGTAAATGGTATCATCGAGCATGAAGGTGCAAAAGGCGATTAGGCTATTGGTGCTATTACTAGGGATATTGGCGCTGTGCCACATGGCTTTAGCGGGAGGTGTTAGGACTATCGTGGCAGGGCCTAGCTCAATGGAATCGATTAATCTAAGCCTAGGAAAATCAACGGTATTAAGATTTAAAGATAAGCCAAAGAAAATAGTAATTGGAAATCAAAACTATTTCGGCATTGAGTTTATTGAAAATGATATTGCCATTCAGCCACACGGACAAATTAAAACCAATATGTTTGTCTATTCGGAAAATCGAACCTATGGATTCTATCTTATTGTTGGGAATAAAAGTCATGATGACCTTGTAAAGGTAGAATGGGATTCAGTAAATCAACAGCGGCCGGTATTTAGTTATCGAGCCCTTGCTAGTTCGGAGAAAAAAGAAATTCGCGGCATAGAAGTAAAATTCAAGAACGGCTTGATTCTTAGACCCGATTCTATCCAATCCATTCAAGGAGTGAAGCTAAATGCTTTAGATCTATTTGCATTGAATTCATCGAAAAATAAATTGGATCTTAAGGATTTAAAACTATTGGTCACTCGAGATGGAGCGACTTTGGATAAGCAAGTGATCGTGAAAGAAAAATCTCAAATTGAAAGCAATGAGCGGGTTAAAGTACGGGTCCTTTTTTCTAGTGATTCAAAACGAGATGCTAAAGTACTGATATCGTTGCCAAATGAAAATCAAAGTTTTCTATTGAAAAAGGAGTTTTTATAAACTCAGTCAAAAAAAATAGATGGAACCTATTTAAAGGAAAAATTTCCGATATCAAGTCGTACTTTTTAAAACGAAATGGTGAAAAAAACGTCGTAAACTTAAAGCGAGTGGGCCTCATAGGAGGCCCTATTTTGTTTTTGATGATTATTACAGCATTCATATTGTCAGACAAAGAAGACACAAGTTTTCTAGGGCAATCGGAGAAACGACTTGTTAATAGCGGCAAAGAACGCGATAAAAATGAGTCAAATGTAAATCATGACAACAGGCGAACGTACTCAGATACAGCCAAAAAAATTTTAGGTGACGGAAAATCCTCAGCGAAAAGCAGCGCAAAGGGAAATAAAGATCGATCAACGTCAGGTATGCAGGCGGCAAAGATTAACTTAAAAGCCAGTCAAGTTATTGTCAGAGACGGAGCTAGTGATCCAGAGCGAAGCATTCCGATTGGAACTAATATGATCGGAAAAACTTTAACGGCAGTTGATACTCGTGAGCCAGGGCAAATAATAAAAATCTTATTACCTTATGGTGGCCGGTCAAAGTATGGAACTGAACTGGAAAAAGGCACCGTCCTTTTTGGACAGGTTATGTATTCAGGACGAGGACGCAAAGTCAGTATCCAAATCAACAAGGGCCTATTTCCATCTGAGCAGGAATTTGATATTAGCGCCCAAGTTTTGGACCCTAAAAATTATTCCACCGGAATCGCTGGTGATACAAACACTGAGTCGGACACTCGGGTATTTGCTGCTCTGGGGTTAAGTGTTGCCTCAGGTGCTAGTGACATAATGATGGAGCGCGAAACTATGAACTCATTAGGGCAATCAATGCCTAAAGCGAGTATTGAAAATGCCATTAAAAAGGGTTTGTCTACTTCGGCCCAGGAAGAAGCTAACCGGCAGATCGAATCCTTTAAGGATACCGAGGACTATATCACCGTTCCCGCCGGGCGAGATGTCATTGTGAGCTTAACAAAAACTTATGTGGAAAAATGACACAAATAAAATCTAAGGCTGGTCATTCCACTAAAGGGTTTGACGATATGATGAAAGTTGTCTCCTTTCTGGCAGGAATTAGTATACGGGGGATAGCAGAGCTTTTTGACCGATTTAAGAGTCTATACTTTATGACTTTTGTTTGGAGCTGGATAAGTTTCTTGACTGTTTTTTCGAACTACAAGCATCTCAAATTGTTACATTTATTGTTTCCAAATGTGTTCACGCCGACGGTGGTTGAAATACTCGTAGAAGAAATGCCGCTACCAATTGTGATTCATACGTTGCTATTAATTGTTAGTCCAATTGCCTTTCTGGGATTCTTGTATGGCCTTTTTACAAAAGATAAAAAGAAAGAGATTTCTCAGGCGCTTGGACACCTTGGTTTAAAAACCGCCCAAGGTAGGGAGCCTATTGTGAGCAAAGTAGTGAATTTAGATGAACATAGGCAAAGGATTTTGGTTTCAAGTATTGGAATAGGTGTTGACCGGTATCTAGAGAAAAAGTCAGATCTTGAAATGGCTTTGGGAGCCACCGTGGAATCAATTAGGACAACAGCGAACAATAAGTTTATTGAAATTTTAAGCACGACTAAGATTATACCGACTATGTTACCTTATTCGGAGACGGCTAAGTATATTACCGAATCACTTTCGTTTCCTATTGGAGAATCTCTAGGGGGTATTCAAGTTCAAGAGTTGTCGACTCTTCCACACATGATGATAGCCGGGGCTTCCGGTGGAGGTAAAAGTAATTTCTTTAAACAAACACTGCTGAGTCTAATAAAGAGCACGAAAAATGTTCAAGTCTACATTTTGGATCTAAAAAAAGGCATCGAAGCCAAAGAGTTTTCATGCCTACCAAATGTCAGCATTGCTAAAACTGAAATTGAAGCTAACTTACTTCTAGCCAAACTTAGGCAGGAAATGATCCATCGCTTTGATCTGCTAGAAAAAAATGGACGTATTGCAATTGATCCAGAAAATGACAAGAAAGACTATATTGTCATAGCTGTCGATGAGGCATCGGTCCTTTATGGAAAGACAAAAGTCAGTAAGGAGCGTGCGAAAAATGTAACTCAAGCTCGAGAACTCACTGACGATTTAGCAAAACTAGGACGAGCGGCTAAAATGAATCTCATTATTGCAACTCAAAAAGTGACCACAGATACAATTGATACAAAGATTCAAGAGAACATGGGCGGCCGAATTTGTTTCAGAGCCAACACACTCCAGGGATCGATGACCGTGCTTGGAAATAAAATGGCGTTTGAACTTCCCGATGTCAAAGGGCGCGCAATATGGGCAAATGGTACCACTTTTACGGAAGTGCAAACTCCGTTTGTAAAAGAGGAAGTACTCAAAGATGAAATCAATAAGATCAAAATGGAATTTGAAACCGGCGCAAGATCAAATTTCTCATTGCCATTTAAAGCAACGGTTGAAGTGACTAGTGGACCTGAACCTACATAAAAAAGTAAATAAAATTGGCTAAGAATCCAATTCTGACTGACAGAGAGAGGTTCTTGTTAAGGGGCCTCATTGAAAACAAGGTAATGACCAGAAATCAAATTCACCGACAAGTTTTTCCAAGTGTAGGTAAAAAGAGTCTTAGTCGATGCCTGAAGCGATTACTGAATATCGGTTTTATTAGCGATAAAATGCAAAAACGAATTAGTAAAAATGATATTTTCTACGAGCTTACGGACTCGGGCCTAGAGTATGGGATGAAAATCTATGATGCGGAGTTTGTGCAGAAACCAACTCATTCTTACACATTTGAACATGATGCAGGATTAGTTGATATTAGATACCGCATTGAAAAATCAATAATGTTGGACGTGTATTATACAGAAAATATGCTACAGTGTTTTAGTCATTTGCAGTCTGATGAACGTCTTAAGCCATTTATTAATATGAAATCTGACGCGGCGGCATTTATAAATATGAACGGAAAACTAAAATCGGTGGCGATTGAGTATGAGCCCACAAAGAAGTGGATCGATCGCTATAGGGACAAAATTTTGTATTACTATGTCAATGCTAGCATAGATTTAGTGTTTTATTTCTGCAAAGACGAATCAACAATGAAAGCAATTCAGCAGATCGAGCGAGAGATTCATCCTGAAGGCCATTCAAAAATGTATTTTATTTTGTTTCATGACCTCAGACCACTTGCAAAATCAATGACATTTAAAAACAGAAATCAGGTCACTTTAGGAATCAAATAGTGACTAGTTTTACTAGCGGCGCACTGGCGGCGCGCCGTTAGTAAAATCTTTGTAAACAATTGAAATTACGAGCAACTGACAACCAAAAGTTAGAGTCAGTTTTAAATATATGGAATTTAAAATTCTAGAAGGATAATTATGAATATACGAAATATAATATTGGGTGTTGGTACAATATCGCTAATGGGATGTACTACGATGAAAGAATCATTGTTACTAGGTACTGGTATAGGAGCAATTAGTGGAGCAGCTATTAATAGCCAAATCGATAGAGACAATGATAGCGCCAAAAATAACGGAGCTATGTTTGGCGCGGCCATTGGACTTGCCGCAAGTTATTTTATCCACGGCAGTCTTGAGGATAGAGACAATCGTATTCGGCAGGAAACTTTATTGAATCTAGATCGGTTCAATGTGTCTCGGCCAAGTATGGCTAGCAGTGAAGCCGATCCAGGCGATTACTTTGTAACTCAACCAAAAGTTGAAACGCAGTGCTTTGATTCTGATGTCAAAGGAAACAAGCTAATTGAGGCCCACTGCGAATCAGTTATTGTTGAAAGACCTGAATGGGCAAAGCGACAAAAAAAGATGCCTACGCGTGGGAAATAAAATCTGATGCGAGTCATTCTATCAAGTGATGCGGCCGATGATTTAAAAAAGATGATTAAGGAACTAAAGACAAATAAAGGGGTCAGCGCGACCCCTTCGGAGGTTACATCTTGGATTGTTCGAGAGTTTGGTGCAAAACATTTTAAGTCTTCAAGGTCGGATATGGCTAAAGCCTTCACCAATCTATCAAAACTTGTACGTGAGAATCTAAAAAAGAGCGCTAGTAATGAGGAGCTTATTGCTGCGCTGAGGGAGTCGTTAGCGGCCAGTGTAGTGAATAAAACGCCACGAGTCCGCACGCAATCAAAAGGCGATTCGACTATCGTGAGTAATGTCGACTTAAAAACCGATAGGCAGGATAAGGGGTCGCAATAGTGATATTTAAAAATAAATTATCTCACACTACGAGCATCGCATCTGAACTTTTGTTTTCTAAAAATAGAATAGATTTTTTTAGTGAAATTCGATATAACTAAAGAAAGAGAGGCTAACTCCTCAATTGAGGAACCACTAGTTTCTTCGTTCTTTGACAATCGGTTAGAATGGTTAACGTCGCGTGAAGCTGCATTGTTTTTGAGGGTATCTGTAGGACAAATTCGCAATATGGTTTGGCGAAGACAAATTAAGTTCTACAAGTTGGGTCGCAAACTCAGGTTTCAGAAAAGAGATGTTGAAAAGTTACTCCGTCCAAGCGGAATGGAGAATAATTTATGATTCAATCTTATTTGGATAAAGACTCAGGACAAATGCGATTTTCAGTTTATGTCAATATCAGGTCCACAAATGGTGGCGGAAGGTTGCAGAAACGAAAAAACAATTTAAAAACCCAGGCCGAAGCTCTTCGAGCAGAGGCCCAGTTAACAAAAGAATGTCAGCGCGAACTTTGGCAAAGAGAAAACACCGGACAAGTCTGGAAGAATGTGGTGGATAAATTTGAAGAGTTTTTGCTATCTGCAAAAGCTCAAAATTTAAAAGAGACTACAAGGATTGACTACATCGCTAGCATCAGGCGGCATTGTAATCACTGGAACTCAAAATTTGTTGGTGATATTAGTTTAGCTGATGGCCATGAACTTTTTAGTGATTTGACAAAAAAGGGACTTTCACAAGGGCATCAGAAAATCATAAAAGCTGTGATTATTCGAGTTTATGATTTTGCAGCTAAGCATCGTTTGATTAGTCCAATGATTATTTGTCCAATGCATAGTTTTAAGTTTCCAAAGCAAGAGGACAAACTTCCGGAGATATTAAATCTATCTCAGATAAGAACTTTGATGACTCAAGCTAAGAATTTAAAACATGAGTGGTATCCGATTTGGGCGGTGGCCCTATTAACAGGAATGCGAAACGGTGAATTGCATGCCTTGTTGTGGGAAGACGTGAATTTTGAAGATAAATTAATTCATGTCACTAAATCCTATGACACTCGAACCAAGCGCACAAAATCAACAAAGGCTGGCTACTGGCGATTTGTAACGATATCGCCGGAACTAGAGGCCCTGTTGAGAGAGTTGAAAAGATCTGATCCTGATCGGCCGTACGTTCTCCCAAGACTCAGTAGATGGGATCAAGGTGAACAGGCTAAACGGCTCAGACAGTTTTGTGGAGGCATTGGTTTACCGAGCGTAAGGTTTCATACTCTGCGTGCGTGTTTTGCAACCCAGTTAATGAAGCAAGGTGTACCCCCGATTCAAGTCATGAAAGTAGGCGGCTGGAAAGATTTAGATACAATGAATCGATACATCCGTCTTGCAGGGATTGAAATCACTGGCACCACTGATAGCTTAAAGGTTCTTCCGGAATCAGTAGCTTTTGCCAAAGCCGTCGATTTGATAGTGACATAACGTGACGCCAAGCCTTTTGCGTAAGGCTTGGCTACCTTCTGGCTACTTGGCTTGCTAAGTTCTTAATTGGATTAGGTTTCCATCCTATCCGCCAATTTTGATCTAACTACCTAAGATTCCGAAATGTTTATAAGTTAACAATTTCTAGTTTGTTTGTTTTTTGCTGGTTTTGACTTTGAAGCCATCTATGAAACTCATTTCCCATCATTTGATTGTTAATGTGACTGTAGCGATTGGTCGTATTCAAATCACGATGTCCCATTATCTCCGATACCACTCGACGATTCATTCCCGTTGAATCTAGGTAACTGCAAAACGAATGTCTTAGTGAATGGAACGGTATGATTGGAACTTGTTCTCTTGGTAGCCTATTAAGCGCAGTTCTAAGCTGACGATTGAAATGGGAACTATCCAGCGGTTCGTTGCCACCGAAAACGAAATCCCCATTGCGGTTGGAATAACGCCTTTCTAATACTTCCTTCGCCTCAGGCAGAATAGGAACTATTCGCCTATCACCATTCTTAGTAGTCTCTTGCATAGATCTTGTCTTTTGATTGAAAGACCGGACCACCTCAATAGCACCTAAGCCAACTTTCGAATCCAAGTGAACAGCATCCCACTTTAATCCAGAGATCTCACCGGCTCTTAAACCCGTAAACAAAGTCAGTTTCCAAAGATCGTGCATTTCATAGTCGGCAGTAGCGTTTAAAAAATAATTGATTTGCTTTGAATCCCAAAATTTTGGCTTTTTATTTTTATGCTTCGGTGAAGGCATCAAATTAATACCACTCGAAGGAGCAAGATCATCAATTTGTGCTTGTTTCATTACCGCTTTAAATAGTCTAACTGAAAAGTTCACAACGGAAGACTTCTCTTTTTTGCCTTGCAAAGCTGAAAGCCTTGAGAAATTTA
>DDVI01000029.1 GCA_002345205.1 Bdellovibrionaceae bacterium UBA2316
ATACTTTCGGCCGGGTTAATAATTGATGTTTTTAAATTGGCGCAAAAGAAAAAGATAATTCGAACCGGCTTTGACGTGAGCGCGTTTCTGGGGATTCTTTTTGAATCTATCGTCGGTTATATGACTTCGAATGAATGCGGATTAAGGGTCCTAAAGGGTTCGTATGATTTACCTAAAGATAAAGACAAATTTATAGAATTTTTAACAGATCTTTTTTTACAAGGAATAAAAAAATGAAACCGGCAGTTTACTTAAAGTTCATATTCATTCTGAGTGTCTGCGTAAATCAAGCACTAGCAAACGAAGTAATTTCGCTTAAGCAGTATATCGAGATGGCGCAAGGTAAAGATCCTTCGATTCAATCGGCGCAGTTGTCTTTAGAAGGCTCCCGCTTAATTGAAAACAATGCGCGCCTGTTAACGGGTATTAACTTCTTCGCAAATGGAAATATTCTAAGTGATGGTCGACCAACATCGGCGCCTTCGTTTCAAGGCGACCAAACTGATGTCAATGCGCTTGCGGTTGGCTTGCAGCAGCAGACAAGCTTTGGCTTAGCATGGACGTTGTCGCAAAATTATCAATACACAAAGATTTATAATGCTGCGGTTATTCCTCTTCCAGAATATTATGACATGTACCCAAAGATTGAGCTTTCCCTACCTCTTTGGAGAAACTGGTTAGGTTCTGAAACCAAGGCAACGCAAGGACAGATTGAAAATCAGGTGAAAGTTCAAAAACTAAATTCTGAGTTATCTCGTGTTCAAAAGGAAAATGAAATTAAGGATGCGTACTATACGCTAGCAACTCAGCAAAAGAGTTTCGAAATTCAAAAAGATTCTTTGCAAAGGGCCGAGAAGATTTTGAATTGGGCAGAATCACGCGCGACGCGCAATTTGTCTGATAAAAGTGACGTATACCAAACGCAAGCTCTAGTGGCGGCTCGAAAGTTAGAGTTGATGTCTGCTGAAGTTAAGTTGAAAGAAGCGGCTCGATTGTTTAATTCGTTCCTTGAAATTGACTCTGATGTGGTCAGTTACCGATTAGCCTCAGAGGACATTGATTCGAAAGCTCTTGAGCTAAGTAAGGCTCAGGCAAAAGCGCGCTTAGATTTACTTCTGCAAAAAGAAAATTTGAAGTCGGCGGAATCTAGCTACATAGTTCAGCGTGAAAAAAACAAACCTAGCTTGAATTTAAGCATGGCATATTTAAAGCAAGGCCGTGATACATCGGCATCTGGCGCTCAATCAAAAATTTCAGATGCAAAAGATTATCATCTGTTGGCGGTTACATTTAATATGCCGCTGGATATCGGTAATATGTCAGACTCAAAAGAAGGTTACGCAAAATTGGCAGAGAGCCAAGTATTAGCTGAGAAGGCGCGTGTGCGTACAGAATCTATCCAGTGGAAAAATACTGTGTATCAGGCGGAAACGTTAGCTCAACAGTTGAAAATCGTTCGAGATCTTGAAACTGTTCAAAAAAATAAAGCGGATTTAGAACGCTCTAAGTATAACAATGGTCGTTCAACTACCTATCAAGTCCTGATGTTTGAGCAGGATTATGTGAACTCTCGAAATCAAAAAATTAATTTAGAATTACAAGTAAGAAAATTTTTAACTTCACTTGAGTTGTATAGATAAGGAATCAATATGAAAATTTGGGAATTGTCAGTAAAACGACCTGTGTTCATGTCCTCTATTCTAGCGGCGTTGATGGCTGTCGGTTATTTTAGTTTTACTAAAATCCCGGTTGAGCTTTTCCCCGACATTACTTTTCCGATCGTGACGGTGCAGACAATTTATCCCGGTGCCGGCCCAACGGAAATCGAGACGTTAATTTCTAAGCCGATCGAAGAAGAGATGTCGACTATTTCGGGTATTAAAAATATTCGGTCGGTAAATCGCGAATCTGTCAGCGTCGTTATCGCAGAGTTCAATCTTGATGTAGACATCAAGTACGCAGAACAACAAGTTCGAGATAAAGCAGCGAGTGCGCGTAAGAAACTTCCTGATACAGTGGAAGAACCAATTATTAGGCGGGTGGATCCATCGGCACAGCCAATTATGGTTATGGCGATTAAATCTAATTTAACTGGTGGTAAACTATTCGACTTAGCGAATGAACAAATCCGTCCGCGATTCGAACAAGTGAATCAGGTGGGTTTGGTAGAAGTTGTCGGTGGTCGTAAACGTGAAATTCAAGTTCAAGTTGACCGCGATAAAATTGCACGACGTGAATTATCGGTAACTCAGATTGTTGGTGCTTTAAAAAATACAGGGCAAAATGTACCGGCAGGCAAAGTCGATCAATCTAAGTCAGAATTGGTGTTTCGTACGCTAGGTGAATTTAATTCACTAGATCAAATCAAAAATTCAATTGTTAGTTTTTTTGGTAACGACTCTATTATCAAATTAGGAGACGTTGCCAATGTTGTTGACGTAGTCGAAGACGAAAAACTTCGAGTGTATATTAATGGTGAAAGTTCTATTTTCTTAAACATCTATAAGCAATCGGGTGCCAATACTATCAGTGTGGCTAATGGTATTCACACTCGGTTAGCTAAAATTAATGAAGAGTTAAAAAAGGTATACGGTAACGATTTTGAAGTTTTATTGGTCCGCGATACCACTAAGTATGTTTGGGCTAACGTATACGATGTGGGTGAGTCGATTATTTTTGGTATCATCTTAACAATCCTAGTAGTTTATTTATTTTTAGGTTCTATTCGATCAACCTTAATTACTGGCTTTGCGATTCCTGTCGCATTGATTGGTTCATTCGCACTGTTGAATCTAGCTGGTATGACGATTAATATTATGTCGTTGTTGGCATTCTCTCTGGCGGTTGGATTGTTGATCGATGATGCCATCGTTGTTCGGGAAAATATTTTCCGTCACTTAGAGATGGGTAAATCGCCAGTTCAAGCTGCATTAGATGGAACTGCCGAAGTGGGTGTTGCTGTTATCGCTGTGACATTGGCGGTTTTAGCGGTTTTTGCGCCGATTGCATTTCTAGCTGGTGTCGTTGGGCAGTTCTTTAAATCATTTGGATTAGCCGTTTGTTTCGTGATGATCATCAGTTTGTTCGACGCATTGTCAAATGCGCCGATGTTATCTGCATACTTTGGCGGAAGACACGTATCTTTAACGGGTCAGCCTTTAAGCATGAATCCATTTAAATCATTAGTTGTGCTATTTGATCGTTTGCAGGCCAAACTTGAAAATGGGTATGAAGCGTTTGTTAAAGC
Organism: Bdellovibrionaceae bacterium UBA2316; assembly: GCA_002345205.1. Taxonomy (GTDB): domain Bacteria; phylum Bdellovibrionota; class Bdellovibrionia; order Bdellovibrionales; family Bdellovibrionaceae; genus UBA2316. Next base: position 3,248 of record DDVI01000029.1, read on the forward strand.
GGTTCTAAGACGTCCATTAATGACTTTGTTTGCGATGCTTTTGATGATTGTTGGTTTAGCTTCTACCGTAGCTTTCATTCCTAAGACGTTCATTCCAGCCAATGATTCCGGCGAGTTCGTAGTGGGAATGGAACTTCCACCCGGTGCAACGTTAGAGAAAATGTCAGAGTTAGTCAAAGAAGTGGAAACTGAAATCAGAAAGAATCCAGTTGTTGAATTGACGCTAACTACGGCCGGCGATGTGAATGGTCGTTCGTATGTTGGTGATGTGTATGTTAAGCTGACTCCGTTCGGAAAACGTACAAAAACAACGACGGCAATTAAAGAAGAAATGCGCACGATGGTTCAAAGATGGGCCTTTGCTAAACCTAAAGTTAAAGATGTCGATTTCGTTGGTGCCGGTCAGCGTCCATTTGTAATCAATATCGTTGGTCAGGATTTGAATCAAGTTCGAGACGTTTCTCAAAAGCTATTTGAGAAACTAAAAACTCATCCAGCTTTAGTGGATCCAGAAATTACGGATAAACCTGGTCTTCCTGAATTCCAAATCAAAGTGGATAAAGAAAAAGCGCAAGTTTACGGTGTATCGGCAAATCAAGTCGGTACAGAGTTACGGGCGCAGATTGAAGGTTTAATTGCCTCTAAATATCGTGAAAATGGTCTGGAGTATGATATTAGAGTTCGTTTGCAAGACGACCAGCGTGACCTAGAAAAGTATTTCTCACAAACGACGGTGCCGAATTTAAATTTCCGCCCGGTTTATGTTAAGAACTTTGCTAGCTCGGTAAAAGAAGTTGGTTTTGCTACGATTAATCGTGAAAATCGTGCTCGTTACGTTAGTATCGAAGCGGACGTGGCTCCAAAAGGTCCGGGTATGGGTGGTGCGATTCAAGATATTAATAAAATCTTCTCTTCTGGGGAAATCAAGTTACCAGAAGGTGTTACGTACCGATTTGTTGGTCAGGCAGAGAACTTCCAAGAGCTAGGTAAAAGCATCATGGCTGCGGGTTTGTTTGCGATCATTTTTATCTTCCTGGTTCTGGCTTCACTGTATGAATCTATCGTCACTCCGTTCGTAATCATGCTCGTGATCCCGTTTGCGGTTTTCGGTGGTTTTTTTGGTCTATTCGTAATGCAATCAACTTTGGATTTATTTTCGATGATTGGATGTATTATGTTGATGGGTCTAGCGACCAAGAACTCGATTATTTTGGTCGACTACATAAATCAGAAGCTCCAGGAAGGTGCGGCCTTAAACGATGCAATTGTTCAGGGTTGTAAAACACGTCTTCGCCCAATTTTGATGACAAGTTTAGCATTGGTTGCAGGTATGTTACCGGTTGCGATCGGTCTGAATGAAGCCTCATCACAGCGTAAATCGTTAGGTATCGCTGTAGTGGGTGGCGTGTTGATTTCAACGTTACTGACTCTAGTGTTAATCCCGGCAGTATTTAGTTATATTGAACGTGGACGTAAGTGGATGATCAAAAACGTGGGATCAAAACTTATTACTCAAGACAAACCTCAGCAGCACTAAGCGCTGAGGTTTTCCTTAAAATAACTAAGGCTGATGACAGCTTAATGTTGAATATTCAATGATCAAATCAGAATCACGAGAGGGTTGGAACTTAATGAAAGCAGTTCCACCTGCGTGCTGTGGGCTCGTAAGATAAGTAAATCCGATATGAGCGCCGGGGACTAATGTTTCTGTTCCATTTTCAGCAATCTCTACCACTTGACCTACAGGTATTAAAATCTCACCTTCTAGAACTGGGTCGACTTTGTAATTTGGTTGTTTAAAACGTTTTGTCGGTTGACCTTCGACGATAATTTCTATGATCGAAGAAAATGTACCGGGTCTAATTTGGAAAATATCCAAATTAATACGCGCTTCACCGTACATGGTTGGAATATTATTATCAGAGCATGTTAAAATTAATTCCGTAGTATTTGCAAGCGCACCGATACTCAATAAAATTGAAAGCAGTAGTGGTTTCATTTTTCCTCCAAGTTAAAAATTAGACTAGAAAATGAAACCGTTCGTCAAGCATTACAGAGAATCTTTCAGAATTTCGTTAGATCGTTTTCTTAGATAGATACTTGTCATGTATTGAATAATTCCCAATGCAATCGCAATAACTGCTACAGATATGTAGAATGAATCCTTTAGATTAAATGAATATTCTGAATCAAAAGTATATTTCAAAGTCAGGTAACTCATTAAAAAGCTGAATGATATTCCTAAAAACACTGAAAATAATACCACTGTGCCGTACTCAAAAAGTAAATTGGTATTGATCGAATGGGCCGGGGCGCCAAGAACTTTGAACAAGTTAATTTCCCAGCGGCGATCCTGAAGCTGAATCGAAATTAATGAAATCAATACGATAAAACCTGTGATGAGTGACAAATAAGCCATGAGTTCGAGGGATAACGTCATTTGATCTGATACTTTAAGTAAGTCGCGGATAAGTTGGCGCACATCAATTATCGAAACATTGGGCAGGGCTTTGGACACTTGGGAAATGATTGAAGCTACTTCCGTGTCATTCAATCCATTTACGATACCAATACTGGTTTTAGGTGCATCATCCAATACACCACTACCAAATGAGATAAAGAAGTTTGGTTGGAAGCTAGCCCATTTAATTTTTCTAAAATTAACAACCTGTCCTTTAATATCTACACCTTGAATGTCAAACTCGATCGTATCACCGAGTTTAATTCCCATGCGCTCGGCGTATTTTTCTTCCAAAGATACACCCGGGATTTCCCCGTTGTAGTCTGATAAAGGCACTCCGGCTACCAGTGTTTCAGATGAGGAAAGTTGATCTCGGTAAGTCAGGTTTACACCTCGATTTCTAAAACGGGCGTCACGTTCTTCTTCACGCGTTTTAAATGCGTTGAAATCAACTTTGCGTTCGTAAGGGATATCATTGATGCGGATAATGCGACTTCTGACAATTGGGGATAGCTGCGAAATTTCTTTATTGTTCTGTTTGACGATTCCTTTAAGTGGATCAATCTGCTCATCTTGAATATCAAATAAGAATAGCGAAGGTAGCTGCGAATTGCCTCCAGTTAGAAATTCATTCTTGAGGGAATGCTTCAGCTGAGGTAACAAATTTAAAAGCAAGATCGCGGTTCCAATTGTGGAAAACAGGACAAGAGATGTGGATTTCCGTCTTTGCAGTGATTTGATTGCGTATTTATAAACCCAAAATTGAATGGGTAATTTCCCTAGCGTATAAATAATTCCATTACCGACGGCAAAGAATAATACCGCTAAGCCTGCGATGGAACCGATAAAGGCTGATGTCATCATTACAGATTTCGTTAGAATCAAAGTTAGAAAACCCATCAAACATAGAGCCGCTAAAAACGTCAGGAAATTCTTGGAAGGGCTGAATATCTGCGTTTGCACTTCTTTAAATAGCACTCCGGGAGGAATGCGATTGAGCGTCTGAATATAAGGACCAACCACGATCAAGCTTGCGATGAAGGTCAGTACTAATGTCAATCCCACTACGTATAGCGGGACGTGCACGCTGAGTTCTTGGGTGACAAGTGAACTGATGATCCATTGTAAGAATGGGATGAATGCAATAGATCCGAAGTATGAAAATATACACACTGCCAGACTCAGAATGAAAAGTTGCAGGATGTAGATTTTTAAAAGCGAAGAGTATCCCAAACCCAAAGTTTTAAAGATGGCAAAGTCTTTTGTCTTTTTACGTGCAAATACTTGATATAAGTAGCTAGCACCGAGGCCCGCAAGCAAGATCGCGACTAATGCCACCAGATTCAAAAAGTCAGTCAAGAATCCCAGCTGTCGTGCCGAGTCTTCCGAAGCTGTTGTAGGCGTGTCAATCTGGATGGCAGGATCGTTAATGATTGCAAACAAGTCTTTTTGGACACTAGCCGCAGTATCCGTGTCGAACTGATAGAGATAAGCTTCTGTGAAGGTGCTACCAAACTGAATTAACTTTGATTTTTCTAGCCATGAGCTGTCGATAAAAATACGCGGGGCTAGGCTGGCAAGTCGAAATGTTTGTGTCGAGTCTTTAGTAATAAAATCATCCACTTTTAAATCAAGGTTACCTAATTTAATCGCTGTGCCGATTTCAAGTCCAAGGATACCTTTGAGTTCCGAGTAAGCCCAAATCGTAGGTGAATTAAAAATCGATTTGGTAGAATCGCGCTTAATTTTAGACTGAGTCAGTATAATTTCGCCATAAAGCGGATACAGATTGTCTACAGCTTTTACAAGTACTAAATGACTGCGATCACCTTGCGAAATCATGGCAAAGAATTCAGTCACCTTACTTTTAGAGTACTTAATATTTTTATTTTTTAGATAGTCTTCAGTTTTTTGAATATCTGAATCTGGAATTTTTTTGCGGGCGCTTATAGCTAAGTCCGCGGACAAAATTTGTTTAGAGTTCGCCTTAGCATTCTGCTCTATCGCATTTTGGAATGATAGAACTGTCGTGAAACCAATGAATCCAAACGCCAGATTGCAAACAAAGATTAAACTCCACTTCCATTTAGTGGCCAATTCTTTTAACGCAAGTTTGATAATCATAATTTCTCGAATCGGCCTTGGCTCAGTTTGTAAACTACATCACAACGAGAGGCCAATTGTTCATTATGAGTTACCAATAGAGTTGTCGTGTTAAATTTAGAAGTAATATCAAAAAACAAGTTCATTACTTTCATTCCCGTTTCCTGATCCAAATTACCACTGGGTTCGTCAGCAAGAAGAAGGTTGGGGGTCGTGATAAGCGCACGAGCTATCGCCACACGCTGGGATTCCCCGCCGCTTAGTTGATTAGGCAAATGGTGGCTGCGGTCTTTTAGTCCAACTTCACCTAATAAAGCGATCGCTTTTTCATGAGCGTCTTTACTACTGTGGCCAAGGATTTCAAGGGGAAGCATAACATTTTCAACTGCCGTTAAGTGGCCCACTAAATGATACTGCTGAAAAACGATACTGATATTTTTCGCACGAAATTGTGTCCATTCTTTTTCAGACAGTTTAGTAGTGTTAACACCGTTAATGCGAATTTCGCCAGTATCGGGAGTATCTAACCCAGACATTAAACTCAGGAAGGTGGATTTGCCGCTTCCTGATTGTCCAAGGATGCCAACCTTTTGCCCTTTTTTTACTTCTAAATTTAAATTCTTAAGAATGTCGATTGAGTTTTCAGATTGCTTAAAACTTTTCTTTAGATTTTCAACTTGAATCATGTACTGCGTCCTTGGTGGTAAAGATCTAGTTTAAATGTTTTTTCAAAAAACCGTAAATGCCATCGGCTATAATTTGATGACCCTTTTCATTTGGGTGAATACCATCCGATAGATTTAAATCTGAGAAATTTTGGAAAGTTGTGG
>DDVI01000028.1 GCA_002345205.1 Bdellovibrionaceae bacterium UBA2316
TCAAGATGAAATGGTTATAGAGCTTCGATCTTATTTAAAAAAGAATCAGAAAAATCCAGAGAAAATAAAGAATTTTTTCCAAGCGGAAAAAGTCAAGTACGCAGCTTAAACAGTCAATCTATGCTGCAGTCTTGGTAATAAGTGCTCGATATTGTTAATTTCTTTGCCTATAAAAAGAATAAAAGCGATATCGAGTTCTATGAACATACTCATCTTTTTCCTTCTAAATATCAGTTTATTGTTTAACATCTCAATGGCTCAAACAATTACAGTAACGGGCGCAGAAAAAAAGAAGGTTGTTAAACCTAAATCCCTATCGAAGCCGCCTGCTAAATCAACAGCGGCGTCAACGAGCAATAAAAATTTCTGGAATCAAGAAACACCATCTCCTGTATTCATCGTTCAGAATATCGCGACAGAGAAATTGCGAGTGTATAAACGCTGCACGGAAGCCGTGTTATGTGCGCATGAATTGATTTTTGAAGCTGACATGATCGTTGGCCAAAGCACGCGTAATCAGAAAGATCCAAAAGTGTTTGCGACACATTTGGGTCATTTCAAAATTGCTAAGTGGACTAAATTCTTTGAAGATAAAAATGGCAAATACCCCGCTTGGTTTAAAAAGGGTTACCCGGTGGTTCCTAAAGATTCGAATATGGACGTATGGTGGAACAGTTTATATGCAGGAGCTTACGGGTGGTTTACGGCGCAATTAAGCCCGGATGCTAACGAGCAAGTTATCCATGGAACCTACGGTTGGGCTTCCGACAAAGACAATTTTTTAAAACATTTTAGAAATCCATTTGTTAGTTTCATAGATGACCCAATGGCTGAAGGTGCAACTCGAGTTGAAAACCAAGCGATTGCCTACATTCGCCATATCGCTGATCTAGGTACCGATGTTTTGCGCGTGTACGCCCTTGAAGGTTTTGCCGATAAGAATCTGACTCGATATCAAGCCCATTTAAATCAAAAGACATTTTGGGATTGGGTTCTGACAAATAGAGATGCGCAGAAAGACAGTGTCTCTATTGATCGCAAAGTTCAGTTAAAAAAGAATTTTATATATTCTGATGTACTGGAAGAGGGGCGTTTTGAAATCGATCGTTATCCAACGGGTATGCCATACTCAGTGACATTGTTTGGCTTAGGTGCGGGCTCTGGGCAAACTGGCAACACCTATCAGATTAAACGTAAGCAATTTAAAGGGGTATTCTTGATTGATGAAGGGCGTTTTGTGAATTACGAGCATCCTCAGGCGCCAGAACTAATGGTAGGCGGTTATCCTTTGCATATTCTTCCCGCCTACGCACTGACTCAGAATTCGTCTTATGTTTTAGTGCCGGTTGAAACACCGGACACTCTCGACGGTCAGGGCAATTAAATTAAAGATGTTTGATTAGATCGTCCTCGGATTTATGTTGTTCAAGGGCGATCTTTTTGATTTCTTCTGCGGAATACGTGCGCCCTTTACCGATACCTGGGCAAAATGAAACAACATCTTTTTTCCAAGCTTTTGCATTTAAAACTTCGGGCCAGAAAGGCCAAGTACGGCATTGCACGGGGCGGGCTTCATAGACGGAACACTGTTTGTTTTTTAAAAACATGCAATCCAGATTCTTAGGATCCTCTTTTAAATGCCAAACGCCACTGCGAGAGTCACAATATTTGGTGGTAAAACTGCGAGTCGAAATTTTTAGATACTTAGCAAAACGGCGTCGGTCCTCTAGAGTCAAAAAAACAAAGCCATATTCACCATGAGACGTGCAGCACTTGCCCGATCCCTGACATTGGAATTTAAGACCATTTTCAATTAATTTAGCATCAATTTTCATGAGAGCCTTCTTTTAAATAAGTTTCAAATAGTGGACGTACGTTACTTGGAACCGATGATTTTTTAAAGGAAACCTTGTCCACAAAAACGTGTACGATCTGAGCTTTAAAATAGCTAGTTTTCGTTTGTGGATGGAACGCGTGGTAATGGGTCGTGAAGCTGGATTGGGACATCTGGCTTAGGGTCAATTCGATGTGAAAAGCCTCACCAGCACGCATAGGGCTAAGATAGTCCACATTGCAGTTCTTGATAGGGATAATCCATTCCGAATTGTTAAACCAAAATCCCCAGTCCTTTATAAGGGTATTTAGCCAGGTTTCATAGGTTCTGTGGCACAAATTAGGCACATTCCCAAAGTAAAAGATACCTGCTGGGTCACAGTCATTAAAATGAAAGTGCGACTCGTAATTAAAAACTTGATTTTGTGGCATAATAGTAAAATACCATATATCCGTAATTTCTCATATATTTTTTAGGAGCTGCCTTGATTTTCGCCTCTCAAGACTTAAAGATTTATAGTGCCCAGGATTTCCCGGCGTACTTGCCAAAACTGAACTCGTTGTATGATGATTTATTTTCTGGCGGAAAAGGTTTTCGTTCACAACTGGTTAAATGGACATCTCAAAGTTTATCCATTCCTATCGAGACGCAAAAATTATTGGCTCAAACAATTGAATTCATTCACAACGCCTCGTTGTTGCATGACGATTTAGTTGATCGTTCACACTTGCGCCGTGGAAAACCAGCGGCGTGGACAAAGTATACACCAGAATACGCAGTTTTGGCCGGTGACTATTTACTAGCGCGCGTTATGGTGAATCTATCGCGCTTTGGAAATATTGATTTAGTTCAATACACAGCCGAAATGATTTCTGATCTTTTAGAAGGTGAGTGGTTACAAGATTCCGTAGTGGGTGATTTTTATATTCAGTTAGAACAACTTGATCGTATCCATGAATTAAAAACATCGTCGCTATTCAAGTGGTGTTTGAAGGCTCCACTCGTGGCCAGTCGTTATCCAAATAAAACAGTAGTTGGTCTTTTGGAAGAAATGGGATCTATCTTGGGGCAATTGTTTCAGCGTAGTGACGATTTGCTAGATTATGACGTTCGAAACGCTGAAAATAAAGCGATCTTAGGCGATTTAAAATCTAAATATTTAAACTCGTTTGGAACATTTGTTTGTCGTGGCCGCGCCCGCGATGAGATTTCTAAAATCGTACAAAGCCAAAGCTTAGTTGAGTTTAAGTTAAATCTAGGCGGTGAGGCCGTATTCGATGCTCTTTTAAAAGAATTCGATGATATCAATTCTCAGAAGATTCAGTTGTACTTCCATTTGTTAGAAAAATTGAAAGAACAATTGCAGCCATCTGAACAAGGCTTAATTACATTCTTAAAACCACTTCCAGATTTGTTATATTGGCGCAGGAAATAATTTTGGACAAAGCTGGCACTGGAAAAACTGATAAATTTGTTACCGTTAAGAAAGATTCGCCTGAATTTCAAAAGTATTTAGAAAATCGTGCGACTAACTTTCGTGCGGTTCCCGTAGAGTCTCAAAATATTAACACGGAACTCGAGATAGTTACTTTCGAGTTAAAGGAAATGTCTGAATTTGCGGCTATTACTTGGAAGCAAAAGATCGTTCCTCTTTTAAAACTAAATAAATTTTTATATTTTTTCTTTCCAGTTTTTTATGTTGTAACGACGTCTTGGTTACACGCGTATGAAGTTGATGCTTTGACTTTGTTGTTGTCCTGGTTGTCTGTTACTTTTTTATTTTTAGCGGTGAATTTGCGCGCGGATTATATCGACCACATGATCGGCCTTGATCGCATTCTAAAAAAGACGGCAACCAAGCCGGTGAGCCTGGGGTGGGTGAGTGCGTATAAAGTTAAGCAGTTTTCCTACGTATTCTTTGTGGCTTCGGTTGCGCTGGGAATTCCAATTGTTATTGCCTTCCCTATCACACTGCTCGCAATGGCTTGTGCGACGGTTATTATTTTCTGGGCCGTATTGAGGCAACGTCAATCTTTTCGGTCACACTTGTTTGGCGATTTAGGTTGGTCGCTTTTGTTGGGGCCAATTTTGAGCGTTGGTTTTGAATTATCAATTCGTGGTGCTTCGACTTTGCAAACTTTGATGTTTGGATTTGTTTGGGGAGTTGTCGTGTTTTACCGAATTCAATTGCAAAACTTTGAAGTAATCATGGAAGCGTCCGTCGCGAAGATTAAAAATGGAATTACTTGGCTTGGCTTTGACAAGGGCAAAGAGCTCATCATTGGCTTATGGGGCGCAAGTGTCGCTTTATTTGCAGTATTCCATTTGATTTACTCGCATTGGCTATATTGGATTTCTACTGTCGTTCTGTGCGCGATCTTTACTTATAGGTCACGTACGACCTATCAAAACTTGAAATCGCCGCTGGGTTCAGAAATGGGTTTGTTTATTAAAGATTTCCACCAGTTGTATGTATTGCTAACTGTGTTGTGGGCGGTAAGTTTAAGCTTCCTTTTTGTGGTTCAAATATTTGCAAAAGTACTAGGTTAATTGGGGTTTCATGAATCAAAAGACGGTTTATTTCCTTCATGACCAGGGCGAGGCTCATTCGCAGATCACTGAATTCCTAAAACCGTTTTATACTTTGATTGATGAAGATCTATCTTTTTCATTTGAAGGTCTAAAAACAAAAGAGCTGTATGCACAAATAGACATGCGTTTAGAAACAACTCCCTTCGACTTCTTGCTTATTCAGCACGATCGTCAGCTAGAGCTTTTTGATTCTGAAAAACGCAGAATCCGGATCGATTTTGATAGTGATAAACTCAACTATGCTCGTAAAGTTATAGCAAAGGATCCCTTCTTGCGTGCAATCGGGCAGAGTCGTAAACGGGTTTTAGATGTATCTGCTGGCTTAGCGATTGATTCTGTTTTTCTTTCTCAACACGGACATGACGTAACGGCCGTAGAGCGAAATCCGTTGCTATTTAGTTTGCTTAATCACGCGAAACAAACTTCAGAGAACTTAAAAAAGAGAAATATCGAATTTAAATTTGGCGACTCGTCAGAATTCGTTAAATCTTTGGCTTCGAAAGGCAAGTTTGATTGCATTTATTTTGATCCGATGTTCCCAGATAAGGCCAAGTCGGCTCTGCCAAAGCAAGAGATGGTTTTGTTTCGACAGCTTGTGGGAAATGATTTGGATTCTGAAGCAGTCCTTGAAACCTTGTTAAAGTTCGGAAGTCGTGTGGTGGTCAAACGGCCAGCGTATGCCGGTCCAATTGGGTTTAAACCGACAAATGCATTTGAATCTAAATTAATTCGATTCGATATTTATGATAACGGTCTATAAGGAGTTCCCATTATGCATATTTTTATCATTAATGTTTTTTTGATTTTATGGGCTCTTCATCAATTTAATGTTTTGCGCTCAGCGAGTCTGATGAGAACCTCCCGTTTAGAAAAACCTGGTGTAGAACTCATGGACTATTTTGTTCCGTCTATCTTTTTAGGTTTTCTGGCAACAAGCTGGCGCGCGGAATTCATCAAACAATCCCAGCTTTGGCGTTCACAGGTTTGGGATTTTAGACGGTTCCTGTTTAGTAGCTCACAAACACTATTGAGTTTCTTTTGGCTAATGTTGTGTTTGGCTTTGTTTTTAGAAGTGAATGGCCTGTTGGTTGTGGGTTTGGGTTTAGTTCTATTCATGGCTGGCCACGTTCCTCGATTAAAAGACAGTCCTATCGTTACTTGGTTAGGTGCCTTTATCTATTTTGGATTGACGCTGTTTTTTTTAGGATTAGCGTTTCAAAACTCGGGTCTAATGATGCAGTATCTGCTGGATTCTGAAATTGTATTTTTCTTTACTATCGATTCCGTCGTTAACTGGGTCGGCGTATTTTTAATCAGTACGCTTATTAGTTTCTTTGTTCCCGTTCAGGGATGGTCATTTGTAATTTCGTATTTACTGTATTTGAACTCACAGGCCTCATTCTTGATTTTTGTATTTATGGTGATCGGCGAATTATTGGGAACGGCTCTAAGTTTAATGATGTACACTCGATCTTGGGATGTTTTTTATCAAAAGAAAACGCGCGGTCTATTTATTTCTGTGATAGGGTATTTGATTGCGTTTGCAGCGGGCGCGTTGGCGTGGCGGTACTTTTTCAGTCTGGGAGCCTCTTATAATCAATTAATTCTGCTTAAGTGGATATACTTAGGAACTCTGTTTCTGTTATTGGCCGGACTTTATGTAACAATTATGACTTGGGGGCATTTTGCGGCCGCAAAACAAGATAAAGAGGTCGTGGTTTCTGACGCAGGATTGATACGGGAACTTAAGACGGCAAGTGATGCCGTAACTGTGTTTATTGTGTCTCAATTAAAACAGCGTCGCGAAAAATTATTGGGATACAAAGGTGATCTTGATGGGGATCCAGAGAGCCGCAAGAAAATACCTCTGTTTGTCCTGAATCAATTCGAGGCCGAAATTAAAATTATCGACAGTCTAAAATAGTAGGTTATGATTAAACTCTATGAGTTCGGACGTCCAGGATCTAGTAGAGAAAATCAAAGAATTAGAGAGTCAGTTATTAGCCAAAGATAACGAGCTTTTTGGATATCAGAAAACGATAAGTCTATTAAATTCCGAAATCGAAAAACTGATTGCTAAGGTATCTGATCAGTTAAAATTAGCGCAGGACATTCAAAAGTTTCTGCAACCGACGAGCATACCGATTATTCAAGGAATTGATTTTAGCACTAAGTTTTTATCGGGAAATCGTTTTGGTGGGAACTATTACGATATTTTTGAACATCAGGATAAATTAAAGATTTCAATTCTTCTGTCTAGTGCCTCTGGCTACAGTGTATCTTCACAGGTTCTATCGATTTTAATTAAGATGTCTACGATCCGTGAAATTCGTAAAGGCACTCCAAATGAAAAAATCTTAGAGATGATTTTTTCAGAACTGGCCCCTATGCTAGGTGAAAAAGACAGTGCGAGCTTATTTTTAGGTACTATCGACAAGCGTAACTATCAGTTCAATTACTCTCGGTCGGGCAGTTTTTATGCTTATCATCAAATCCACGGTCGAGACTCTTTGACCGACCTAATAGAAACCCAGCCGATCCTGACTAACAAATTTAATTCTGCGTTCCAATCCCGACAAACGACACTCAACCAGTTTGATCGTCTGGTCATTATGACTCAGGGAATAGTAGAAAATAAATCTAAAACGGGCGTTTCATGGCCCGAAACGTCGTTAAAAGAATCTATTCGCAAGGCGCCCAAAAAAGGGGTTCATGAATTACGTAATGAAATCCTTTTTCAAAACGAAAAATATTTGGACGGAAGTGAACTGGATTATGACGTTACTGTTCTAGTCGCAGAGGTCAAGGATCCTGTTATTAAACTTGCGACTCCGTAAGGACTTTGTTACTTTAAAAAATAAATTTATTTCATTCGGAAGGTAATTATGGCATCGGAAGTTCAAGTTTTTGAAGGCGCATTAGATAAGGGCTTAGAAGGAATCGTAGCATGTTCTACATCAGTTTCCTCTATTGTCGGTAACACTCTTAATTTTCGTGGTTATACGATTGAAGATTTAGCTCAGAATTCAACATTTGAAGAAGTAGTATATTTACTCTGGAATAACAAATTGCCGAATGCTAACGAACTAGAAACGTTCAAAGCCGCTCTTCATAAAGAAACTGTATTAAGTGCTGATTTCGTTAAAATTTTAAAAACAATTCCTACAAAAAATGTTCACCCGATGGCGTGGTTAAGAACGGCGGTATCTTTAACAGCGCATTTAGATGCGGATGCCAATGATATGTCGGTTGAAGCCAACAAGCGTAAAGCGATGAGCTTAACAGGCAAAATGGGAACAATTGTATGCGCTTTCGATGCTATCCGTAATGGTCGCGATCCAATTGCTCCGGTTGCTGGCAAAAGTATCGCTTGGAACTTCATGTACATGCTGGGTGGTGGTAAAGAGCCAGATGCTGAATCAGTAAAAGTATTTGATACGTGCTTGATCTTGCACGCTGACCACGAATTAAACTGTTCAGCGTTTGCGACTCGCGTAACCGCGTCGTCATTATCTGATCTTCATTCGGCGATCGTGTCTGCGATCGGAGCTCTAAAGGGACCTCTTCACGGTGGGGCAAATGAGCAAGTGATGGTCATGTTGAAAAAAATCGGTACGATCGAAAAAGCGCAGCAATTCGTAAAAGATGCTCTAGATGCTAAAGAAAAAGTTATGGGTATCGGTCACCGAGTTTACAAAAATGGTGACCCACGCGCAGCGATCTTAAGAAAAATTTCTGAAAAATTGACTCAAAAAATTGGTGAACCACAATGGTATCAAATGTCGACATTGATCGACGATACTATGAACAAAGAAAAGGGTTTAATGCCGAACGTAGATTTCTATTCGGCGACCGTTTACTACTCAATGAAAATTCCTACAGACATCTACACGCCTATTTTTGCGGTATCTCGAATCGCAGGTTGGTGTGCTCACGCGTTTGAGCAGTACGCAAATAATCGTATCTACCGTCCACGCAGTAAATGGCAAGGCAAAGAAGGCCTTACTTGGACTCCAGTACAAAGCAGATAATTAAGTTAGAATTACAATTCAGATATCAAGATATCCAATATCTTGATATCGCTATATCTGAAGGGGATGAGCAAAATGGCCAGCATTTTTACCAAAATTATTAATGGTGAGTTACCGTGTTATAAAGTTTTTGAAGATGATCAATCGATCTCGTTTTTAGCCTTAGATCAGGTGACTCATGGCCATACCTTGGTCGTGCCTAAAATGGAAGTGGATCACTGGGTGGACGTACCTGAAGAAATCTTTTTAAAAGTCCAGTCGAATGCTCAAAAGATTGCTAAAGCGGTTCAAAAGTATACAGAAGCTCCTAGGGTTTTGACGGCAACAATTGGTTTTGAAGTTCCTCATTATCATTTACATTTGGTTCCAGGTAGAAAATTGGCTGACCTCGACTTCACGAAAGGTAAGCGTCTACCGGCTGAAGAAATGGAAAAAATCCAAAAGGGTATCATTTCGTTCCTCAAGTCTGAATAGACTTTTGTTTCACCGATTTCGTCCGATACTTAGACAGATGAAGAGTCACTATTTATATCCGGGCAATTTGGCTGCCTTTAAAGAAGAAACTGTTATATCTACACTGCTAGGCAGTTGTGTGGCAGTTGCTTTATATGATCCGGACGCAAAAGTAGGTGGCTTAAATCATTATCTATTACCTGAGCCAACACCTCATGATAAGATCAGTCCTCGCTACGGTACCGTTGCTATCGCGGAACTTATTACGGAACTTAAAAAGCTCGGTGCTAAGCCGGCGAATTTGAAAGCTAAGATTTATGGTGGCGGCAACGTGATTACAAACGTTTTGAATGGCCCGACTATTGGTTCTTTAAATATTGCGGTTGCAGAGAAGATTCTTAAGCACTTAAACATCCCAATCGTTGAAAAAAATGTCGGTGGTACTAAGGCTAGGACCATCAAATTTAACACCACGACATTTACAGTTTTACATCATATTTCAGACGATAAAGCCGCTTAGTCGCACGCCCTGAAAAGTTTCTTGCTAAATTTCCGCTTACATTGTGTATTCAAATTTATGAATTCATACCTAAACCATGTGCTTAATCAATTTGAAGTATCTCCAGAATCTTTGGCTATTTGGACAACGGTGTCCAGTGCAGACGCTGGTTACTCTTTTGGCACCTCAGTGATCGGGGGTGTTAAGGTCGAGAGTTACTTTCAATCGGACGTCGCCTTCCATGTCAAGAGTGCCGAGATCATGCAACTGGTGACGGCGATTCAGCAATCGAAAAAAGCCCAAACAAAGATGGAAAACTGGGGTGTAAATGAAATCAAAAATTGCTTTGAAAAAATTAGAAATACTATAGAAAACAATAAAATTAAACTTGCTGGTGTTGAAGCTCACTTTCAGGGAACCACGCGAAGATTCCAAGTTCAATGGTCTATCGAGCCAATGGTTCAAGTCATCAATGATCTTCTAAGTAAACTTGAAGTGTATGAGCGAGTTTCGCCGAAAGGTTTGATTGGTGCAATCACGCCAAAAGCAAATTCATTTTATGAAATTGGATGGCGTATCGTGTACGCACTTTTTCATAAAGATGGAATCGTTGTAAAGCCAGCAACTGAAACGGCAATCAGTGCTTTGTGTTGGCAGGAAATTTTAAAAGACTGCGATTTGCCGGATGGGTTGATTAGCTTTGTCCACGGGCCGGGAGCTGTTATTGGACAATTCTTAATGGACCATCCTGGCGTGCGAAATATATCGTTTTCGGGTGCCTACGACACACTGAAGAGTTATCCGATTTCATTAGAGAAAAAATATCAGTTTTTTTTCAATGGCAAAAACTCGGTTTGTGTGTTGAATGATTTCGATTTCAAAACGGGAATGAAAGATATTCTTCGGTTATTTGTTGAACACAACGGACGTGGTGTGTTTTCGCCAACGCGTCTGTTTGTAATTGACTCAATGGAAAAAGAATTCAAATTGGCACTCGCTGAACATCTGTTAACACTGCCAACGTTAAAATCGATCGATGACGAATTTGGCTATCTGCCACTTCGAGCAAACGAAAAGAAAAGATTGTCGGAACTGAAATCACGTTTTGAATCGGAAGAAGCTAAAGTTATTTATGGTAATGAAAATTTTTTGTTCTTTTCTGATCTAGCAAATTGTTCGGAATTGTTCCAAGAAAACTTGGAGCTGCCGATTTTTAATCTGACCGGTGTTAAATATGCCCACGAAATGTTAAAGTGGTTGAATAACACGTCGTTTGGTCATTCTGTTGTAATCTTTGGGCCCGAGGAAAAAACTAGAAAACTAGGAATAAAATCGGAAGTTGGGCGAGTGATTTTAAATCCAATGCCTTTAAAGAATGAACATGTCAGTGCTGTAAAACTATCAGGGTTTGGCGATGTTTCGTTCTCTGTGCCGAATTCTTTTTTTTCGTACACAAAGAATTAATTCAGACTACTGTGATGTCCAGCCACCATCTAGAGTCATTGATGCGCCGGTTATATTTTTGCCAGCAGGTGAGCACAGGAACAATACTAGTTCAGCGATATCAGAAACTTCAGTGAACGTTTTAGAAGGTTGCTTTTCTTCTAAGAGTTTTATGCTGGCTTGTTCAAAAGTAACATTTTCTTTTTTAGAACGATCCAAAATTTGATTTTCTACGAGTTGGGTTTTTACCCAACCTGGACAAATTGAATTGCACGTCACACCCGTGCCCGCAGTTTCTAGAGCTACTGATTTAGATAAGCCAATCAAACCATGTTTCGCGGAAACATAAGCGGATTTGTTTACAGAAGCCACCAAGCCGTGAACCGAAGAAATATTAATAATTCGGCCCATCGTGATATTTTTTTGTTTTAAGAAATTCTGAATTAATTGAAAAGGAACAGTCAGATGAAGTTGTAAAAGTAGTTCCCACTTTTCAAGAGGAAAGTCTTGGATAGGTGAAACGAATTGCAATCCCGCATTGTTAATTAAGATCGTGTGGTGAGGAAGTACGGATAAAAACTTTTGAAGCTTATCTTTATCTGAAAAATCAATTGAGTGATATTGGATTTCAGCACCAGTTTGTTTTTTTAGCGCAGCTATTTTATCTTTTACTTGGTCTATTGATTCCAAACCTTGCAAAATCAAATTGATTTTTTGGCTCGCTAGGGCTTGAGCAATTCCCCAACCGATTCCACTCGAACTACCCGTGACTAAAGCCCATTGATTACTAAATTGATGCATAGTTAGACTTTTAACAGGACCAACATCGCCTAGCAACCAGATCTTAGTAATACGATAAATTTTCTTGATCATCTGTTTAGTCTTCAGGCTACCGTGACGATGAAATTTGTGAATATTTATGGAGGTTGCATGTCAATCACTCGACAGATCTGGGCATTAACTGCCGTATTAATTTTGGGATTGGTTCTAATAGGAACCTTCTCGTATGTTAAATCTGGGCAACTACTAAGTAGTTTGAATGATGTTAGTAAAACTCAGCTACCGGCAACTCGAAATATGCTTTTAGCTGATATGATGCATGATGGGTTAAGAGCTGTCGTATACAATGCGATTGTAGCCGCTGATCAGAAAGACGAAGAAGAACTTGCTGAGCTCATTAAGGAAGCGGAAGAAAAGGGAAATGAATTTAACACCTATATTAGTAATTTGGGTGAGCTTGGTATTAAACCTTCGACACGCGCGGCAATTGATCAAGTCAAACCGATCTTAGCGGTTTATGCAAAACAAAGCCATGAGTTAGTAATGTTAGCTAAGGATTCAAAAATTGATGAGTTGAATGCAAAGTTGCCAAAGTTTATGGAGATCTTTAAGGATCTAGAAGGAAAAATGGAGGCTCTTGGCGAGTTAATTGAAAAGGATGCAAGTCAGATAAACGAAGAAGGTAAAAATATTCAGTCGATGATAGGTATTTTTATTTCTATTTTTATTCTTCTTGGATTTTCGGTTTCCTTTATCACAATTAGAAAAGTAGTGGCGACATTAAACGGCATGACAATTAAAATCAGCAGTACATCACGAGACATGAACAATTCAAGTGAAGAACTAGCACAGTCATCACACTCGTTTTCGTCTGGACTGACTCAAACCGCGGCCTCCTTGCAGGAGTCCGTTGCTTCACTTGAGGAAATCAGTTCGATGGTAAAGAAAAATACTGAGCACTCGGATGCTGCCTATGAACTGTCGCAAACTAGTTTGCAGTTGTCTAAGAATGGTCATAATGAAATGGCTTCTTTAGTTAAAGCGATGAGTGAAATTAACGACGTTTCTAAAAAAATTGAAGAAATTATACATGTCATTGATGATATCGCGTTTCAAACCAACTTATTAGCACTTAACGCCGCAGTTGAAGCCGCACGGGCTGGCGAACAAGGTAAGGGGTTCGCGGTTGTTGCTGAAGCCGTTCGCGCCCTTGCACAACGAAGTGCGGTGGCCGCTAAAGATATTAAGTCCCTTATTCAAGATAGTGTTGAAAAGGTTAAGACGGGGTCGCAATCAGTAAGCTCCAATGAAAAAACTATCCTTGAAATCAATGAATCGATGAACAAACTTGGTCTTATTAGTAGAGAGATCGCACAAGCTAGCCGTGAACAATCCTCCGCTATTGAGCAGATTAACAAGGCGATGAATCAGTTGGATCAGGCGTCGCAATCTCAGGCAAACTCCTCGCAGAAGGTTTCGGACCAATCGGGCCGGTTACATGATAGTTCGCAGAGTTTAGAAAAGCTGGTTAAGGATATGGATTATATAATATATGGGAAGGTTTCGTAGGGTTTTTTGAAAAACTTGCCTGATAGAATCCTGACAGTTTAGTAATCTCAAAATCTGGCATAAAACACACCCTGGGATAAATCTAGGGTGGGCCGGGGTATGTTTAAATTATTTATTTTCGTAACAGGTATATTAGTGGCGCTTGAATCGCTAGCAACTAGCTCAATGTGCCTATCTTTTTATAAATCATCATCGTCTAAAAGCGTGGTTTCTGCCATTGAAGAAACTTTATATATTGGTGTTCCAATATCTGTTAAACCGTTTAGTGCGAATGGCAATAAAAATTCGTTATGGTTAGTGACATTAGAAAATCCAAAAACTAAACAAAAAGTGACAGCCTTATTTAAACCGCGATTTCCAGGTGATGGTGATGGGTGGAATCGTGTCACGATGGAATATGCTTCGTATGAAGTCGCTAAATTATTAGGAATGGAGAACATTCCCCCAGTCGCTTATCGGTATAATTTAACTATCAACGGTCGGTTTTTTCATGAAGGGTCAATTCAATACTTTGTAAATGATGCTACTCTTTTAAAAGACGTCGAGAAAAAAAACTGGAACGTAGTTCCTGAACATTTTATTTCTGACGCTCGAGTTTTAGATATTCTATTGCAGAATCCCGATCGACATGCCGGAAATTTTATCATTGGTCCACATTGGATCGATGGCATTCGAAAGCCTTTCCTAATTGATCAGGCGGCTAACATGAGGAAAGGAACTGACATGCGTCTTTCAACCAAAGGCCCATTTAACGAAGGACTTATTACGGAATTTAATCCCAAAACCGTTCAAAAGTTACGTGAGTTAACCGCAAAGACTTTAGAAGTTACGTTTTCTTTTATGACATCTGAGGAAGTTCAACGGGTACTTCATCATCGCGATGGCATTATCAAATTTATTGATAGTCGTTTTTCGGGCAAATAGAATTGAGAGGGCAACTTTCGCATTGAGGGCTGCGTGCTTTGCAAATTTGTCTGCCTAAAAAAATCATTTGATGTGACAACTGAATCCAGTTTTTCTTTGGAACTAACGCAATTAAATCGCGTTCAATTTTTTCTGGAGTTTTACTTTTGCTAAGTCCTGTACGTTGACTGATTCGGCTCACGTGGGTGTCAACTACGATTCCGTTTGGAATTTTAAAGGCTACGCCCAATACGACATTGGCCGTTTTGCGTCCTACGCCAGCTAATGCCACCAAAGAATCAACGTCTTTTGGAACATGCCCATCATGTTTATCGCAAATATCCTGACAACACTGTTTAATGTTTTTTGCTTTGTTTTTATAAAATCCTGTGGATTTGATAAGCTCTTCGATTTTTTCAACAGGAGCCTTGGCCATATCGGCTGGACTCGAAAACGTTTCAAAAAGTAGTGGAGTGACCTTGTTTACTCGCTCATCAGTGCATTGGGCGGACAGTATAGTGGCGATTAATAGTTCATAGGGATTTCTATGGGTCAGCTCACAGTAAGCATCAGGATATTTTTTGTAGAGTCTTTTTAGAGTCTCATTAGGATTAAGAGATTTTACGAATTTTTTCGTTTTCGCCATTGCGCAGATTAAGCGCCGAAGTCGCCGATAGCTTCTACAGGGCAGCCGCTCATGGCTTCTTGGCAGGCAGCCTCTTCCGCAGGGTTGTCCGGTTGCTTTTTAACAAAAGCGTGGCCGTCGTCCGGATGCATGGCAAAATTGTCTGGAGCTGATAAAATGCAGGCGTCGCAAGCAATACATGACTGGTCTACGAACATTTTGCCTTCAGCGTTTTCTTTCCATTTTTGTTTTAAATCTGCCATAGCCAGTTCTTATAACTTTAGCCTAGGGCCGAGTCAATAGGTCCTACGGACTCCGGTCTTATATTTGGTGATAAACAGGAGAAAACCTCTGAAAGCCTGAAATTTTTAGTTATAATATTTCAAAGGGGTGGCCATGCTCGAAGGACCTAAGGTTCCAAATGAAAAAGAATATGAAAAAGTACTAGAGTTCCTGAACCATAAACTTCGTCCAGAGCACGGCTGGTCTATTGATAAAGAGTACCCTACGGCGCTTAATTTAGCTAATAGACACAATATGAATATCGTAGTCAGTGATGATAGAATTGTCTCACACGCGGTATTAAAACCTCTAATCGTTAAATCTCCACATCTTATTTACAAGATCGGCGCGATTGGGTCCGTCGTAACCGATGAAGACTATCGCAACCAAGGGCTCTCGCATAAAATTTTAAATGAATCCCTAAATTTGGCTAAGCAACAGAACTGCGATGTGGCAATATTATGGACCAATTTGTACGACTTTTATCGTAAATTAGGATTCGAATTGGGTGGCTACGAAATTTCATTAACTTTTGAACGACAGATGGCTTACGAATACACTCAGTACAAATATTCGAAAGACAAAAACGTCAGCCCAGAAGCCTTAGCAAAGATTTATTCTCAGCATTCGGTAGCTACCATTCGATCTCAGGACGAATTCAGAAAGTTCCTAGCTATTCCTAATACGCAACTATATACAATTTGGAATTTGAATGGAACGCTTGCTGGTTACGCAATTGAAGGAAAAGGCGCCGATTTAAGTAATTACATCCACGAATGGGGTGGGTCCGTTACGGCTATTAAGAATTTGCTAGGTTACATTAGCCATGTTAAGAATCATCCGTTTAACTTTATTGCACCCAAACACTCTGTAAATTTGATTAATGAGTTGAAGAAATACGCAGATTTCGTCAACGAAGGCTATTTAGGAATGATTCGAATTACAAATTTTGAAGGCCTTGCGATGAAGATCAAGAAGGCATTCAGAAATGTAGGAATATCGGATTTTGTTTTTGAAAAAAATCAAGATTCAATTCTATTTGGATGTAATGGTGACTTATATACAATTGAGTCTGAAAAGGATTTAATTCCGTTACTATTTGGTCCAGTCGATTTCGATACGCAGGATATCTTTAAGCCTGAAACGGCGCAAAAGCTAAAAACACTTTTACCGCTACCTTTATGGATTTGGGGCTGGGATTCTGTATGAAGTTTATCATATTCCTCGCGGTCTTTTTGGTTTTATCTTCGTGTAATCAAAATAAGAAACTAGAAGAGGATTTGGGCCCAAGGGTGACACCAGAGCAATATGAAAAGGCGGTCGTTGAATCGTGGGGCGATGATAATATCCTATCGATAAAAAAAGATGACTATGCCTATATTGAAAAAAGTATTTCTTTAAATTACGGACCAATGCAAAAGTCATTTGGTAAAGCGATGACTGTTACAAGTATTGAAAACGCAGCGGATGTAGTTAAAAATCACTTAGTGATTCAGTCTGAAGAAATTCAAAATGGAACTCAGTCTAAATTATCGACACGGGAACGTGTGCTGGCGGTTAAAAAAACAACCGCCCAGAGCCAAAGTGTTCGCATGAAAAACTTAGAGGACGAGATTCAAGCGACACCCTTTGAAAACTTTTTAGATACGTTAGGTCTATGCAGTATTTCAACCGTGGAATGTTACAATTTAAAAATTGAAGATTTTGAGGAGGCCGTTCCGTTAGAGGTTCAGGACAATAGCTGTCGGTTTTTTGAAGGTTGCAAGTGGAAAGGTAAAAAGGTTTCTTTTGTAATTCGTATCTCTTACAAAGAGGATGGGTCTGAAGAAATAAAGAAGCAAAATAACATCATCTCGTTTAAGATAGTTCATAACATGCCATACTTGTTTAAAATGGTAGAGTATTGTTTTGAGGGACTTTCTGAATACCAGGGGCAAAAATTCCCGGTTAAGGTCTGTACTCAAGTCAAAGATACGATTCGCGGACAATAAAATTAAAACTTAGGTCTATTTAGTTTGTCTCATTACTGGCCGATCTGACTAGTAATGAATATCAAGAGTGTACTAAGCCCTAATACGATCACTTCAGTGAAGACTGTCGATAAAATGGAACGAACCATTCAATCAGACTCTACACATGATCGGGATCCAAATAGTAACCCTGGATATGAACAAAACAAAAAAAACAATCAGCCTTTAACGGAAGAAGAAATTAAAAATGCACTTGAGCATTTAAAAGGTTTACCTTTCGTGAAGGAACATGGCTGGGTAATCGAGATGCAAACTGAAGGAAATCTGCGCTTTGTGCTCGTAAAAGATAACTCAGGTAATATTATCCGTCGTTTTCCCGAAGCTGACTTGCGAACCTTACCTGTTGACCTCGATGATAAGAAAGGTCAGCTTCTTAAAAAGACGGCCTAACTGGCTTCTTTACTACAAACCCAATAACGTATGTCGTATTCAGTTGTTAAGCGCTATTTTAGTGCAATTACGTTTGCGCTCGCTTTGCTGGTGGTGTCGATCTTTTTTACACCTCAGGCCGCTTTTGCGGATCGATATTCGTGCCTATTTTTCTATAATCCCAAAGCTCCTCAAGAGTTTATTGAAAATGCAAATTTGTCAGACTTGGCACGATTAGAAGGGCAGTGGTTTGAAATTGCTGTCCCCAGAGTAAATGGCGAAGACGTTGCTTTTGAATATAAGAAAGTTTCGAATTGGCAGCAGGTTGAAGAGTCCTTCGATGGCGTGAGTATTTTTTATCGCCATATAGCGACTACCAAAATGGATCAATACGTGTCGGGCTTTAATGACATAACCCACTTTTTTAAAGCCGTTGCGCGACGTCAGAGGGCCACAATGAAAGCGCGAATCAAGGATCTTACGTCTTTGAAAAATAAAATTATTGATCGCGCTCGGGCGTATGCGGCTGAAGGGAAAGCTTTTACGTTTGAACGTCTGGATGACTTTATTGGTGTTCGCCTAATGCTTAATCACGACTCGAAATTATTAGCGAAAATCAAAGACCTTCGGACCGAAGCAACACCTGAACTATATGCTTATTTTGCTAGAGAATTGGGTTTTGGTGAGGATGTCAGCGCGATCACCAAAATAGATTTCAAGGGCGATTTTCCAGATATCGAAAAAGGTAAATTCTATAAGGCGGCTCATGTGACTGTGCGAATGCCCGATGGAATTCCGGTTGAAGTACAGTTGATGTCAAAAAATACGGCTATTTGGCATCAGTGGGACCATCCGACAGTTTACAAATCAGAGCATGCGTTAGGCTTAGAGAAGAAAAAATTGAAACTCTATTCACAATTTTGGATTCGCCTTATCAACACTCTGGAGGATCTTAAATCAGGCTCAGCTACTGCAGATCACGTGAAGGCCTTGCTGCGAGAATACGGACTTACGTATAGAGACAAAGGTGAATCGCTCATAGAAACAACACAGTGGTTTTTACGTGTTGATGAGGTGCTCGTCAATGACTTAGGGATTCGACGTGAGGATCGTTTTTTAGGAGTGTCGAGTGTGTTGCTAGGCTCCACGCAGAGAACACTTTTTAGAGGACTCTTGGTTCCTATAATTTCCCAGCAAAATCAGTAACATAAGACTTTTTCCTTGCATAATTTTTAGGATCTATGTTAAAGATCACATTTGCACCTGAACTTTAAATAGGAATTGGACATAATGCTATATCAGTGGCTCTACTCGCTAAGTAACGAATTTTCGGCCTTAAACATTTTTAGATACATCACAGTCAGAACTTTCATCGCTTTTTTTACCGCGTTTTTCTTGAGCTTAATATGGGGTCCGATTTTTATCCGTCGTCTAATTGAGCGTCACTACGGGCAATCGATTCGTGATGATGGCCCACAAACACACAAAAAGAAATCAGGAACACCAACAATGGGTGGTGGGTTGATTTTGTTGTCGACTTTAATTCCATGTTTCTTGTGGGTGGATATGCGTAACCCATTTGTATGGGCTGTATTATTAGTCACCTGGGGCTACGGAGCGATTGGTTACATTGATGATTACTTGAAGGTAAGTAAGAAAAACACAAAGGGTTTGTCGGGTAAAATTCGTCTATTAGGCGAGTTTCTAATCGCGGGTATTGCGCTTTATGTTTTGATTACTTATTACGGCTTATCAACGCGCGTAGTGTTTCCGTTTGTAAAAGATTTGAATTTTGATTTGGGTCTTTTCTATGTCGCCTTTGGATCGTTAGTTATCGTAGGTACGGCGAACGCTGTAAATTTAACGGATGGTTTAGATGGGTTGGCGATCGTTCCTGTCGTTATTTCTGCGACAACATTAGGTTTATTTGCCTACGTTGCGGGTCATGCGGGTATCGCGGGTTATTTACAAATTCCTCATGTGTCTGGGGCAGGTGAGTTAACTCCCGTAGCGGCGACTATCGTGGCCGCGGGCCTTGGATTCTTGTGGTTTAATACGTATCCAGCGCAAGTATTTATGGGCGACGTTGGCAGTTTAAGCCTAGGCGGTTTCCTTGGTACGATGGCTGTTCTAACTAAGAATGAAATTTTGATGGTAGTACTTGGCGGCGTATTTGTCGTTGAAGCTTTAAGCGTAATCACGCAAGTGATTTCATTTAAGTTAACCGGGAAACGTATTTTCAAAATGGCTCCGATTCATCATCATTTTGAGTTGAAGGGCTTAACGGAAACTAAAATCATCGTTCGTTTCTGGATCATTTCCATCCTGCTTGCAGTATTAAGTTTAGCGACATTAAAAATCAGATAGAAAGAGGCAATATGTATAAAGAATTATCAGAATTAAAAGATAAGCGCATTCTAGTTGTGGGATTGGGTAAGACGGGTGTTTCGTTATGCCATTTCCTAACTCAGCATGGTGCTCAGGTGACAGTAACAGATCACAAATCGAAACCAGAATTATCTGCACAGTTAGAGCCTCTTGAAGGGATGCCAATCAAGTTTGAATTGGGATCGCATTCACCAAAGACATTCCTACAGCAAGATCTTGTAATCTTGAGCCCGGGTGTTTCACCGATCTTAAAGATTTTTGAATACGCCCGCAGTCAAGGTATAAAGATTACCGGTGAGTTTGAATTCGCGCAAGGTTTCATTAAAGAACCAATGGTTGGCGTAACGGGAACAAACGGTAAAACAACTGTCGCTCGATTAGCTGAAGCTATGTTGAAAAATAGCGGAATTACCTGCTGGGTGGGCGGATCAAATGAACGCCCTCTAACAGACTACTTACGTTTCAACGAGAAAACTCAAGTTGTAATTATCGAAGTGTCTGCATTCATGTTGGAACATACAGAATCATTCAATCCGTCTAACATCGTATTCACAAACTTAGCGGAAAATCATTTAGATCGTTATCGCTCAATGGAAGAGTACATCAATGCAAAACGTCGTGTATTTAGAAACACAAACCAAATGACGACATCAATTTTGAATGCGGATGACAATGCCGTTGTTGAATTGGCACGTGACCCAGCAGTTCAGCGAGGAAAGATTTTCTACTTCTCTCGTAAGCAGGCTTTAGAGCCACAAATTATGAATATCGGTGGCGCGGTTAATATCGCGGACGAAGTTCGGGTACGTACTGGCCCAGATGTAGAAGTGTTCAATGTTAAAAATATTAAAATGCGTGGCAAACACAGTATTGAAAACGTAATGGCCGCTTTATTAGTTTCACGCGAGCATGGTGCTACGAAAGAAGCGATCCAAAAAACAATCGATACATTTGAAAACTTACCTCACCGTATCGAATATGTTCGAAAGGTTCGCGGCGCTATTTTTTATAACGACTCAAAAGCCACAAACGTCCACGCCGTATTGCGTTCATTAGATACATTTGATGAAAACGTAATCCTGATCATGGGTGGTAAAGATACAAATCTTAACTACGAACCACTAAGAAATATGATCAAACGCAAGGTCAAGACTTTGATCCTGGTCGGTGAAGCTAAGGAGCGTATTAATCGTGAGTTAGGTGATTTCTCTGAAACTTTCTTGATCGGAACGTTTGAGGAGGCCGTGCTAATAGCATTCCATAAGACTAGGATTGGCGATATCGTATTGCTAAGTCCGGGTTGTTCGTCTCATGATATGTTTGATAGTTATGAGGAACGCGGCGACTATTTCAAACAGATTATTAAGAAATTCCAATAGTCCGTTTCATATAGTTTGATATAGACGTCTTCTGGCATCTATCTCATATGTAATTAACGACAGGACGGAATGAAAAAGGCCGCTACGCAAGGCGCGACGACGAATCTGTAGCGAGGCTACTCTGAGGAGGAGCAACGCAGTCAGAGGGGCCTTTTTCATTCTGCCCTGCGGGTTTCATCAAATTATGCCGATCGACGGCGTCGATCCTCCTTAAACTAGCTTTGGCTAGTCCAGCGTCGTCTCTCCTTGCGCTCGACATAATTTGATGAAATCCTGTCGTTAATTACATATGAGATAGATGCCAACTATCTTATAATCTATTTAAGACAAATAAGGAGACGTCCATGTTATCAAAAAGGATTTTGGTAGGCATAGCACTAGCAAGTACAGTTCTGTTTTCAGGTTGTTCAACCGCATACAAAACCAGACAAGAAGAAAAAACAAAAGTAGCAGCGGCTACAGGACACTATTGTGAATTTATTAATGGTGATTCACATAACGATGTGGATGTTGAATTAACTCTGCAAATGACTAAAAAATGTGACGTCAGCAAACCATACACTATGACAAACTATAAAAATGCATCTGACATTTTTGGTATCGTTTATTGTTGCTCGTACCAAAAAGGTAAAACGCCAGCAAGCGCAGCTAAGCCAGTAGATGGATTAGACTAAACATAAATGTTAAGAGCGTTATCATCGAATCTTTTTCTAGCCATGCTAACCCTAGTAGGGCTAGGAATTGTTCAAGTTTATAGTTCCAGTTATATTTTTGCCTTTGAAAATTATGGTGATGGATTGTTTTTCCTTAAGAAGCAGATTCTGTTTACCATCATTGGTTTTGTGGCTTTTTTTGTAGCGTTCAAAATTCGTCTAGAATGGTTTGAAAAATTAAGCTGGTTAATGTGGGTGGGGGCGACCTTTTTAGTAGCATTGACCTTAATTCCCGGAGTCGGTGTTCGCGTTGGGGGAGCCATTCGCTGGATTCAATTACCGTTTGGATTTCGCTTCGAACCAGCTGAGTTATTGAAATTGAGTTTGGTCTTCTTTATGTCGACGATTCTATTCTCGGAAAATAATTGGATTTCGCAGAAGAGTTTCGCTGCGAAATTTGTAATTTTGGCGGCGCCGTTTGGAATGCTTTTAAAACAACCCGATTTTGGTAGCTTTATGATTTTGTTTGTTACCACAGTGAGTTTGTTGTTTCTTTCGGGATTGTCATGGAAGTGGATTGCGGGTGGTTTAGCGATGGCGACCCCGGCATTTTATTTTTTAGTGATGAGGGTTGACTATCGTCGTGCCCGAATTGCGGCATTCTTAGATCCTTGGTCCGATCCTGAACGTAAAGGATTCCAAGTTATCCAGTCGATGTTAAGCTTTCATTCTGGCGGTATGACTGGTGCAGGTTTGGGAAACGGACAGGGAAAGTTATTCTTCCTACCTGAAGCGCACACCGATTTTACTTTGGCCGTTTATGGTGAAGAGTTAGGCTTTCTAGGGCTTGTTATTTTAATGAGTCTATATGCCTACATCGTCTTTAGAATTTTCCAAATCGGTATACTGACTAAGTCAGCTTTTTATAAAGCTATCTGCATTGGTGGAGGTGTTCTTTTCGGACTTAACTTCTTAATCAATGCGGGTGTAACTATGGGGCTATTTCCAACAAAAGGCTTAACACTGCCTTTTCTGAGTTACGGTGGAAGTTCATTAGTGGTATTTATGTTTCTCTTCGGTGTATTAGTTAACATTGAAAAGAACACAGAAAGAAGTTTGAATTGAAAACAATAGTTATCGCTGGCGGCGGAACCGGTGGGCATATTTACCCAGCGCTTACCATCGCCAAATCTCTGCAGAGTTTAAATCCTGATTTAAAAGTTGAGTTTGTGGGAACTCCAGATGGTTTAGAAGCTAAAATTATTCCGAAACAAGGTTTCCCAATATCATTTATTTCTGTAGGAAAGCTAAACTATAAAGGTGGCTTTTTCAAAAAACTTAAGACTCTATTTCAATTGCCATGGGCATTTGTAAAATCATTGGCTCTTGTAATTGAGAAAAAACCGATTCTTGTTTTGGGCGTGGGTGGTTATGCTTCTGGTCCATTCGTTTTGGCCAGTTCCGTACTAGGCATTCCAACTGCGTTGTGGGAGCCAAATGCTCACCCAGGGATGACAAACAGAATGTTAGCGCGATTTGTACGTAAGACGTTTTTAGTTTTTGATGAAAGCCGGAAGTACATGAAGTCTAAACGGTTTGAAGTTTTAGGCTTACCCGTGCGTGAAGAAATTGAAAAGTTGAATCAGGCAGAACCTAAAAGAGGTGACGATAAAGTATTTAAAATTTTAGTTTTCGGAGGCTCTCAGGGCGCGCGCGCTATAAATAACTGCGTTGCTTCCATGATTAAAGAATTTACTTTAGAAGGTGTGGAGGTTGTTCATCAAACAGGTCCCTATGATTTTCAAAGTGTAAAAACAAACTATGGTGACCAGCAATCTAACGTAAAGGTTATGGAGTATCTGTACGATATCGAAAAATACTATCTGTGGGCAGACTTGGTAATTTGTCGTGCCGGAGCTGGTACAATTGCGGAACTAGCGGCCGCTAAAAAACCAAGCATTTTAATACCACTTCCAACTGCAGCCGACGATCATCAAAAGAAAAACGCCGTTTCGTTAATGAATAAAAATGCAGCTCGATTAATTGAACAAAAAGATTTGACCCCAGGGGTTCTTTTTAATTTAATCGGAGAGCTTCGCAGTCAGCCGGGGTTGATGAAAAAAATGAGCGAAAACGTTCAGCATTTCTATCAACCACAGGCTGCTAAAAAGATCGCTGAGAAGTTAATTAATTTGCAATTTGATAACGAGTAGTTCGATGACATTTAAAAAATCTAAATTTCACTTTATTGGTATCGGCGGCATTGGCATGTGCGGTCTGGCCGAGCTTTTAAAGAATATGGGCCACGAAGTTAGTGGCAGCGATCTATCTGAAAATGCTAATACAGAAGATTTAAAGCGAAAAGGCCTACGCGTTTTTATAGGTCACGATCAATCTCATTTAGGTGATGTGGATGTCGTCGTGTACAGCTCGGCAGTAGCTCAAGATAATCCGGAATGGTTAGCTGCTAAAGCGAAACAAATTCCCGTCATACCTCGAGCGGAAGCATTAAGTGAAATCATGCGTACGAAACGTGGTATTGCGGTTGCGGGAACTCACGGTAAAACGACGACGACGAGTTTGATTTCTTCGGTATTTTTACAAGCGAATCTAAGCCCGACCATTGTGGTGGGTGGACGATTTGAAAAAATAGGTTCAACAGCCTTGTTAGGAAATGGCGAGTGGATGCTGGCAGAGGCTGATGAAAGCGACGGCAGCTTTCATAAATTATCTCCAGAAATATCAATTATTACGAATATCGATTCCGATCATTTAGATTTCTATAAAACATTCGAAAATGTTCAGAAGTCTTTTTACCAGTTCGCACAACGAGTTCCATTCTATGGGTCTGTTGTCGTTTGCGGGGATGACAAGGTAACTAAGAAACTTTTTGAAAATTTCCCTAAACGAGTGTTCTTTTACGGCTTCTCGACAGACAATGACTTTTATTTAAAGGGTGAAAAAAGCGAATATGATATATTCACTCATGATAAAAACTCGAAAAACGAAATCTGTATTGGTCGTTTATCGTTACAAGTGCCTGGTCGCCATAATGCTTTGAATGCACTTGCGGCATTCGTAGCGTCTTACCAGGCAGGAATTCCTGTGGATACGATTTTGGCGGGATTAAAAAACTTTCAAGGTGTAGATCGTCGTTTCCAATTCAAAGGTAGTATGGGGACAGTGCAAATTTATGATGATTACGGTCATCATCCAACGGAAGTGCGTGCCGTGCTGGAGGCTTTTAAAGAAAAGTTTCCAGACCAAAGACTGGTGACCTTGTTTCAGCCACATCGTTATTCACGAACTCAAAGCTGCTGGAATGAATTTATTAACTGCTTCTATTTAACGGATGTGTTAGTGCTAACGGATATATATTCAGGCGGTGAAGCCCCTATTCCTAATATCAATGCGAAACGTTTATACGATGAAATTAAAATCGAAAATAAATTCTATTTGCCTAACAATGCCTCTAAAATAGAAAGCCTTAAGAAAATATTAAAGCCTAATGATATTTTCTTAACTTTAGGAGCTGGTGATAATTGGAAAACCGGTATGGCCCTTTTAGGTCCTGCAAAATAGCCAGAATATTGCCCCGCTAAAAAACATAACATAGAATTAAAGAGTCATTTTAATATTTTCAAAGGATATATATGAAAAATATTTTGTCTCTTCTTTTAGTTCTTGGCGTAACAACGGCTTATTCTAATCCATTCGGTGATGCCGCTAAAGCTTTGAACAACGCGGGCAATGCAGTCAACAAAGCGGGTGAGGACGCATCAAAAAAACAAGCAGAAGCCGAAGCTCATCAAAAAGCGGAAGCGGAAAAAGCAGCAGCCGTTCAGAAACAGGCGGACGTAGCAAAGCAAAATGCTGCTAAAAAAGCCGATACGACACAAGTTAAAGCAGTGGGTGCGGCAGCTGTAAACCAAGCTCAACAAGGGGTCCAGGCGGCTCAAGCAGCGGGTGCGAATGCAAAGGCAGCGGTTGATCACGGTAAAGCGGCCGCAGCAAATGTAAAAGTTCCGGAAGTGAAAGCGCCTCAAGTTAAAATGCCTGGCCAATAAATAATGTTCAAAAATTTTTATTTATTATTAATCTGCATAGCCTTAACTTCGGGCTGTGCAGTTTTGCATAGTGTTCAAATCGGTGAAATCGAAAGTTCGACCGAATTAGTATCTGTGCCGTTCGAAATCAAAGTCAGTGAATTTGGCGTAGATCTAAATGATGTTAAATCCACGGGTCGAATTCTGATGGATAAGAAAAGTTCTGATCAAACCAATGACGTTCTGTCAGCAATCCAGTATTTTCAAATGGGTCCTCATACAGGTGCCGGTGTCTACAGCATAAGTTATGTTGATCATTTGGAAACCAAAGTTCGTGAGCAATGTCCTAGTGGCCGTATCACAGGTTTAATGAGTATCCGTGAAACCGCCGAGTATCCGGTGGTAAAGGGCGAAATTGTAAAAATTAAGGGCTTTTGCTTAAAGAGTAAAAGGGAAAATCTATGAAGTTGGTAATCTTAGGCCTCGTTTTAGTTTTAGTAAGTGGATGCGTATCTTTGAATTCAGTGTCGCTTACGTCAGTTCCAGTAGAGCGTGGACAGAAGGTCCGCGCGGAATCAGAACGGTTTATTTTTATGGGTTTTAACTTTGATAATGATTATGTGAACGCTGTCACTTCAGATTTAAAAACCCAATGTCCTAATGGTACGGTGAGTGGCTTATTAACAAAATCTGAATCAATCAATTACTTCCTCTATATTTTTTGGAAAAGCAGAATCACGGCAACTGGTTACTGTGTTCCGGGTAAAATGGCTTCCAGTAGCGATGCTATTAAAAAACGTCGTCCAACAGATGATGGTAACGAGGAGCCGACGGTACAATGAAGAATCAAAAAATTCTTTTAGGTATTTTTGGATTATGCGCATTTTTCCTGACGAGCTGTACATACAGTGTACATCAAGTGCCATTATCTGATTTTAAGCCCTACACACCGGGGAGTAACGGCAAGCCGATAGAAGCTCGTGGAAAACAATTTGTAATATTGGGTTTCGCGAACGAAACGAACTACGTGGATAACGCGTACAAACAGTTACAAGGTCAATGCGTGAATGGAATAGTTACAGGAATCGCGGCTAAGTCCTATTCCGAACACGGATTCTTTTCTTGGACCAATCACATTCACATGCAAGGTCTTTGCATTCAGCGATAATTTATTATGACTACGCAGCTTTTTTAACTTCGTTATTTGTTGAACGAGTTGCTGAAGTCTGCGCATTTTTTTCAAGTGAATTTTTGCTTGATATTGCTTTCTTTCCTGAAATCGTTTCAGTTAAGCTATTCATTTGTTCTTTTAGCTTCTCTGCCTGAGCATTTAGTGAATCACTAGACGCAGCCGATTCTTCTGCGCCAGCGGCATTTAATTGGGTTACTTTATCTAGTTCTAATACCGAACGGTTGATTGCTTCCATTCCAGTAGATTGTTCTTGTGACGCGTTCGCAATTTCTGAATTTAGTACATTCACTTTTTCAACAGCAGTTACGATTTTATCCAAAGATGTGCCGCTTTCTTTAGCGATATGATATCCCTTTTGGATTTTATCTACGCTTTCTTTAATTAAAGTCGAGATCTCTTTTGCTGAGACCGACGAGCGCTGGGCTAGAGTGCGTACAGCTTCGGCAACGACGGCGAAGCCTTTGCCTTGCTCGCCCGCGCGAGCCGCCTCAACCGCCGCGTTCAGGGCAAGTAAGTTTGTTTGAAACGAAATATCATCAATAACATTTGTGATTTCTTCAATTTTTTTAGACGAACTAGATATCTCGTCCATAGATTTGATTAATTCTTTTACCTGCTGTTGGCCTTCTTGTGCTTGCTTTTGACATTCTTGCGCTAAGCCTTTTGCCTGAGCTGAGTTGTTTGCGTTTAATTTAATCATGCTCGAAACCTCTTCTGTTGAGGCCGACGTTTCTTCGATAGAGGCGGCAGCTTCAGTGGCTGCGTTGCTAAGAGATTGAGCTGAGCTTTGGATTTCTTGGCTCGTATTAAATAGCTCTTCACCGACTTTATTTAAATGCTCATTTACACTTGCTAAGTTTTTGAATGAAGCATTTGTGATCATCATGGCCACACCTATTGAAATAGCTAAACCAATAAGACCAACTATTACAAATACAATGATGCCATCTGAAATGGCGGCTTTAGTTGCAGACTTAGATTGAATAATTGCGAAAGCGGCATGTAGGTGTCCATCTGTCCAATTTTCCATTCTATAACCCAAGATGTCTTTGTCAGTACCCCACGGAGACGTTTTCGGGTCCCCATGGCAGCTTAAGCAGCCCCGCTTTTCAGATAAACGAACCGGGCGATACACAATGACTTGGTTTGATGATGTTTCAATGATTTCTGTTTTTGTCGGGTCGGCTTCAAACTGTTTTAAAATTTGTGATTCTTGAGCCGTGGCTTTATTGTCTTTATTTCTTGGATCGTTGCTGAACACTCGGAACTCGTAGCCTTCTTCTTTTGCGCCGTCTGAGCCAACCATTAGAGCTGCGAATATCGGAACTTGGTTTAATACTATTCGTTTTGCATCGGATGGTAAGTTTCCGTCAGGGTAGGATGTTTTCATTTTTTGTATAACGTCATTCAATCCGCCCTGGGTTGCTACGTACGCAGCTGTTTTTTCTAGTCGAGACAGTATGGCTCTAGATTTACTTACTAAATCGTCTTCGCCCAGTCTTGAAACCTGTTGTATTGAAGCCATGATCTGAATGAGGGATGACAAAACTACAGATAATGTAAGCACAAATATTATTTTTTTAAACAGACTCATAAAGTTCCTTGGTTTCATTTACTGATAAAGGATCGGTGCCGGAGGTCCAGATATTAAATCAAGAGTTCTTGAGTTAGTATGTTTCATTGAGAAACGCTAGTTATTGCCATATACTTGCATAAGAACCATGTTGAAAAATCTTGCTAAAATCTGTCTTACACTTATTCTAATTCCGGGTCTAATCGCAGGTGCCGTTTGGTACCTAAATGAGAAGCATTTTTTCGATTTAACAGAATTAGATTTCAAAACCGAATTCAGCCGCGAAAACCGCAGTGGTAAGCCTATTTTAGATAATGAGATTAGTTTATTGTCTAAAAAATTAGCGGAATTTAAAGGAACTTCGCTGTTTGAAGTTAATTTAGAAAAAATTCAGCAGACAATTGAATCCGAAAATTGGGTTAAATCCGTTGAGATCTATCGCGAATGGCCAAATAAATTAAAAATAGTGATTGATGCCTATGACGTTGTTCTTCTTTATTGGATGAACGAAAAAAAGATATTTCCTATATTGGAAAATAACCGATTGCTTGAGCCGTTAACTGTTGGGCAGGCCCCGGATCGCACGATCACAATCGAGAAAAAAATATTCGCAGAATCTAAAGTCAGAAAAAAAGCGATTGATCTGTTAAATAGTTTACCAGCTGCCGGTTCATTCTCTACTTCGAAAATTTCTGAAGTGGGTTATGATCCTAAAGAAGGTTTTTGGACTGAATTACTCAATCGCGAATTAAGGGTGAAATTAGGAAACGAAAATTTCGAAAGTAAATCTTTAAGAGTTTCACAAGTTCTAGATTACATCGAGAACAAACAAATTGAAGCGCGCGTCATAGATGCTAACCTTTCTCAAAAAGTTCTTGTCAGGTTGCGTAAGGAACCCTAAGCTAAAGTTATAGGACCAAAAGTATTGGGTCCTGCTATTTATTTTAAAGTCTAGGATGATTTTAAAACGTGAATGCATGTTTTCATTCACAAAAGCTTAAGGACAAGGAATGACTGGTCTAAAAAGTGGACACAAATCTAAATTTCCCGTACTCGCTGGTATAGATATCGGTTCGACGAAAGTATGTTTCGTCATTGGTATCGTCAACGAAGATAATAAAATTGAAATCGTAGGTGTTGGGCGTGCTCCAAATGCTGGCATTCGACAAGGCATTGTTGTCAATATCGAGGCGACTCAAAACTCCATTAAAAAAGCAAAAGATGAAGCGGAATTAATGGCCGGTTACCAAGTGGAAGAAGCTTGGGTTGGCGTTAGCGGAACGCATATCAAATCATTTGATTCAAAAGGCATGATTGCCATCAAAAATAAAGAAGTGGCAGCTTCGGACATCGAACGCGTAATTGAGGCGGCTAAAGCCGTTGCTGTTCCAGCGGATCGACAAGTGTTGCATGTGTTGCCTCGTGAATACAAGGTAGATACTCAAGATGGCATTTCTGATCCCATTGGTATGTCGGGCATTCGTTTAGAGGCTAATGTACATATTGTTACAGGTGGACAGACAGCGATTAATAATACAATTAAATGTGTAGAAAAAACTGGGGTTAAAATTAACAATTTAGTCCTAGATCCTTTGGCCGCATCGATTGCGGTAGTTTCAGAAGATGAAAAATCGCTAGGTGTGTGTGTTGTAGATATGGGTGGCGGAACATGCAATTTACTCTATTACGTAAATGGCAGTGTGGCTCATACAAGCGTGATCCCGGTAGGTGGTCAGCACTTTACTCATGACGTAGCGATTGGCTTACGAACGCCGCAATTAGCTGCTGAAACATTGAAAATTAATCACGGCTACGCCATTGGTTCACAAGTAGAAGATGCAGAAACTATCGATGTGCAAGGCGTGGGCGGACGCAAGTCTCGGGAAATTCCAAAGCGTGATTTAGCGGATGTGATTGAAGCGCGTGCGGAAGAAACTTTAAATTTAATTTATCATGATATGAAAATGAGTGGTCTTTTGCCAATGCTAGGTTCTGGTGTTGTTCTTACGGGCGGCGCAAGTCAGTTGGCAGGACTCGTCGAGATGGCGGAATTTATTTTTGAAATTCCTGTTCGTCGTGGTGTTCCGGCTAATGTTGGCGGATTAACTGATGTTGTGAAATCGGCAGAGTACGCCACATCAGTTGGTTTGATTCAGTATGGATATAATCAAAATAAGAATATTTACATAAAACTTGGTCAGGAAATGAAAAGCTCGGAATCTGGAGATGGGCTGACACGAAAGATTAAAGATTTTTTCGGGCAAATTTTTTAATGGGGGAGAGGGCATGTTTGAACTCGAAGAGAACATCAATATAGGGGCAAATATTAAGGTAGTCGGCGTTGGTGGCGGCGGTAGTAACGCAGTTACAACAATGATCGAAGGCCAAATGTCTGGCGTTGAATTCATCGTCGCAAATACAGATATTCAAGCGTTGAACGCAAATAAAGCATCTACAAAAATTCAATTAGGTTTAGATTTAACTAAAGGTTTAGGCGCAGGTGCAAATCCTGATATCGGCCGTAGAGCTGCGATTGAATCTTATAATGAAATCGTAGAAAAATTAGAAGGCGCAGACATGGTATTCGTGACTGCGGGAATGGGCGGCGGAACTGGTACTGGTGGCGCTCCCGTTGTGGCTAAAATCGCTCGTGAGTTGGGTGCACTAACGATTGGTGTGGTAACTAAGCCATTTATGTTCGAAGGTAAAAAACGTGGAAAGCATGCGGAAGCTGGTTTACAGGAATTACAAGACAATGTGGATACTTTAATTGTCATCCCAAACCAAAAGCTTCTTAGCATTGCTGGGGAAAAAACGCCTTTATTAGATACGTTCAAGAAAGCAGATGAAGTTTTATTACAAGCTGTAAAAGGTATTTCAGACTTAATTAACATCCGTGGTTTGATCAACTTAGACTTCGCGGATATCCGTACTGTTATGAAAGAAAAAGGTATGGCAATTATGGGTACTGGTTCTGCTAAAGGTGAAAACCGCGCAGTGGAAGCCGCTACATTCGCTATTTCGTCTCCACTTCTAGAGAACATCAAGATCGACGGCGCTACTGGTATCATCATCAATGTTACGGGTGGTAGTGATCTTAGTCTTTACGAAGTTAACGAAGCCTCTACTCTTATCACTGAAGCGGCTCATGAAGATGCGGAAATCATCTTCGGTGCGGTTATCGATGATTCATTGGGTGATGAAGTACGCGTTACAGTGATCGCGACTGGCTTCTCTGATCCTGCGGAAAAGAAAAATACAGTTCAGGACGCGTTTTCAGGAATGCAAAATTTTTTGAATACAGCCCCGATTCAAATGCCATCATTGAATATTCCGCCCCCATCAATTAATCCGGCAATGAGTGCTTCGACAGGTTTGAATTTTGAATTACCGCCGATTTCAACAGTACAAAATTCAGTGAACCAATTTACTCACGAAATGAGAACAGAACCTGTGGTACACACGCCGGTAGTTGAAGAGGCTCCTGTGATGCAACAGCAAATGACGCCTCCGCCCGCTGTTCAACAAGCCCCTCAAATGATGTCTCCGGAAGTCACACCTTCTGTGATTATGCCAAATGAGTCATTGTTGAATTCGCGAGATATGCTAATCGCTAAAGCACGTGCTTTCAAAGAAAGCCAAGATTTGAAAAGTAAACATGCTGGTCCAGAGCAGCTTTCAATGATGATGGAAAATGAACAGGCTTCGACTCAGCCGTCCGCATTAGAAGAAGCTCGTAAAATGGCTCGTGATGTATTGTCTTCAAGCTTCCATGGCCAAAACTTAGATGTTCCTTCTTTCATTAGAAAACGTCAAAGCATGGAATCAGAAAATAAAAGCGAGTAGTGGCTAGTTATTTTCTTTCAGATATTCACCTAAAAAGCCTAGATGACGAACCATCTAGGCTTTTGCTTTTGTTCCTAAGGACTATTTGGCCTAAGGCGCCCGGAGATATCTATCTACTGGGTGATATCTTTGATATTTGGGTATCCAATCATTCCGTTTTTATTAAAAAATATGCGCCGTTAATAGACGAGTTAACGAAAGTAAAATCGCAAGGTTTCAAAGTAGTGTACTTCGAAGGCAATCACGATTTACATTTAAAGAAATTTTGGAAGCAAGAGCTTGGGTTTGATGTTTACTATGACGTTGGTTATTTTTTGATCGAGGGAAAAACGTTTCGTTTGGAGCACGGCGATTTAATTAATCAAAAAGATTTGGAGTATTTAAAATTACGGAGATTCTTGCGGACACCAATGATGATTGCTTTGGGACATTGGATACCTGGGCGATTCTGGAATATGATTGGTGAAAAGTGGAGTACGACCAGTCGTAAAGCGAGTTTTGCCTATCAGCAGCAAAGAAATTTAGATGTTGTGAATATGATCCGGGAACATGCGCAGACCGAGGTTATTAAAAAACCGTTTGACTGTATCGTGAGTGGTCATATGCATGTTATGGATGATTTTGAATTTGAATCTAATGGTAAAAAAGTTCGCTCAATTAACCTTGGAACTTGGTTAGATGGGGCCAAAATTTTGAAATTTGAAAATCAGAAATTTATCTGGCTGAAATCAGACGATATAGAAAAGATCAAAAATTAAACTGAAGCGAAAACTCACTAAATGTAGTTTTAGTAGAGTCCACACTGCTGTAGTTCTGACCAGCTGCTAAAACGAGAAATACTTTTGGAAAGTAGTAAACACCAATATCAATACTATCAACGTAGTACTGAGTTTCAGTTAACACATCATCGCTGTATGTGCGAGTTAATGTGGCATCTATCCATTCATTGGGAAGTATTTTGATAGACACTGATTTTGAATGTTCAGATAGGCTATCTAAAGTATTTTGAATATTTGAAAAAAGAGACTTAAGAAATTCGAATCGGTTGAGTTTAGCTTTGATGGTTTCGAAATCCTGGTTGTAACGATTTTCGTAATAGGACCCGGAAATTTCAAACCAGTGGAAATGGGAAAGTGATGCTGATACTCCCGTTGAAGTCTGCTCTAGACCGAAATCAAATTTCCTCCGAAGAAATGTTTTGGATTGTTGCATATCGATTTTTTCGGCGCGAAGTCGCAGGCCAAAATTAGATTTAAAATTTTCAGGCTCGCTTCCGTAAAAAAATTTCTTTCCTATTTCTAGCCCTATAGTCTTGGTTTTAAGTTCTTCTGAGGTGTTGGTGTATTGATCTCCATACGCATTAACTAGGATAAAACTAGGAGTAAGAATTTGAACGCCGAGTTTTTTTATGTCGGAATCAGAGTCGTCGTATGAGTTATGTATTTTAAAGTAACCAATTGTGCCTTCAAGAAAAGTATCGTCGTCTTTGATAAAAGATTCATTGTTTGCGGACGCTTCGATACCAGAGGTGTTTAAATCAGAGCTTTGATTTTTGAGAAGTCTGACGTTGTGGGCATGTCCTGTTGTCGCTGTCATAACTAGAAAAAGAACTATGCCCAGAATATTCATAAATAAAGAATAAAAACTAGAAGTGGTAAGTGTAGCCTAGAACACCTTGAATACCGGACATCGTTGTAGCCATGTCATTTTGGTCATATTCAACTTCGCGGCTTTTCTGAGCTTGAGTGAAGCCCGTTAATGTACCATTTACGCTGTCTGCAATATTTCTTTCTATGGGAAGGTAGCGAACATTACCTTCTAGGGTCATGCAATGATTTTCAGTGAAACAGAATTCGGCGCCTAAACCAGCTTGCGCGCCAAAGTTTGAACCTGAATAACTTAAAGAAGCGTCGCCTTGTTTTACTTCGCCTTTTAAGTAACCAAAACCAACGCCTGCCTGCATAAAGAAACGAATGAAGCTATTTTCAAGCGGGTAAAGTCTTAGAAGAGGGAAGAAAGTAAATCCAGATAAACTATGATTGTAATCGCCTACTGTTGTGCCAGACCCTTTACCAGATTGAGTAAAATATGAAGGTCTGAATACTAACGCGAACATCGAGCCGCTAAAGCGATATTGATATTGGACAAAAAAATCGTAAGCCGATGTTAAGCTTTTTGTGGAGACTCCGCCTTGCGATGAATTCACAGTGTCTATAATAGAATTTAAATCTTTCTGATCGGAAGAAATAGTTGTCAAACCACCGGTAATGGAATGTCCACCACCGCCGCCGCCTTTAGCAAAAACATCTTCCGCAGAAAGTATAATGATGGATAGTGATAAAAGAATAATAAACAAAATCCGTTTCATAAAATCATCTCCTGAAATAAAAAAACCTATAAAGTTGCCTTTATAGGTTCTATTAAATGTAGTTTAAGTGCAAGTCGAGCTATGAAACTCGATTAAAGACCGGGAGCTGGAGCCGCTGGCTGTGCTGTAGGCACTTTCATTGGAGCTGATGGGGTAATTCCACGATTTCCATAAACGATCGTGCAGAATTGAGCCCAGAATCCCAAGATATTAGTATAGGATTGTTCAACGTGAGAAACTTGAGTAACGTTCGCTGCTTTCGCTGCGGCCGTGATACTTGCGTCACCTAGAGCAACTAAACCCAAATAACTATTAACCCGGCCGAAAGT
>DDVI01000048.1 GCA_002345205.1 Bdellovibrionaceae bacterium UBA2316
CTGACGCACGTGACGGATCGAATCAGCAACCTAAGGCTGCTGATATCGATTCGTCTGCTGATATTTTGGAGTTTCGTCGCCGCTCTCGTTTAGCGGCAGATGGTTCGAATCAGAATCTGTCGATCTCCGGTTCGCTTATAGGAAGAATTGGTAGTGAGGGGCGGACTTGATTCGCCTACGCATGCTAATTGTTTAATAAATATAAGCATTTAAGTCAAGCCTTTTGGCTTGGTAGGTCTAATGGGTAAATATCCCTTTTTTAGGAAAAATCTTAAAAATTGATGTTTTTTTTGAGGGCTTGTATTGGCGTTGAGGCTTATATTTAATTTTTCTAATCAGGTAATCGCTCACACACTCACAAAAATAAGGAATTTGCTTTAATCAAAGTCATGCCCTATCAGGCATTTAACTTTGCCAAGCAAAAGGTGATTATTTTAGTCATCTATTTTGTGGGTGTTCGCTACTCCCTTTGTCCTTGTCCCCAGCCGTGGGTGAGGAACAACTAAAACAAAGGGAGGTTTCCTTGAAAAATGAAATTAAATTCATCAACCCAGAAAAGATCTCTGTCTCTAAAAATGGATCATTGTTGATTTGGATTTCTAAATCCGTAGTCATCAGCCTACATCCAAATTATTTGGCTAAAATCTTATCTAACAATGAAAGTAAAAAAGCCGTTGGTGAATAACCAACGGCTTCATGTGAAAGGACTAATTTATGGACTGGAAATTTATTTTAGAAAAAATTAGTGAGACATCATGGCATATTGCCATCATGATTTCCGTAGTCTCATTGCTTAAACTGGGGATCATTCAATGGACTATGATTAAGATCGCAACTATTAAAGTC
Source organism: Bdellovibrionaceae bacterium UBA2316 (assembly GCA_002345205.1). Lineage (GTDB taxonomy): Bacteria > Bdellovibrionota > Bdellovibrionia > Bdellovibrionales > Bdellovibrionaceae > UBA2316. Next base: position 847 of record DDVI01000048.1, read on the forward strand.
TCACGCATTGAAATTAAGAAAGGTCAGCGGACCGCTTCCTTTTCTAATCCAGATGAAAATCCAAAGATCATTGAAATTTTAAAGAATGGAAATGATATAAATTTAGATGAGAAATTTTATGATGACGCTTCATAAAATTTGAATAGAGTTCCCCCTCTTTACAATAGAGGGGGAAAAGTAATTGGTTGTTTAAAAAGCCACCCATGAGGCGTAGGCTTTTCAGGAAGCCTCGCCTCGGTGGCTTCAATAATTCTATTTAAAAAATCTATTTTCTTGCGTTTATTGAAATCCTTAAAAATTTTCAAGGTCAATTCATCCTCATCAAGATTAAAATGTTTTTTATATTTATTTAAGTTTCCTTCTAATTGAATTTCAATTCGCCACACTTGGCACTTGCTAAACGGTGAAAGTCGGTCCGCCATCATTGCTTTTTTCTGTATGTCAGTTTCATTTTCTAACTCTTGGGTTTTGTTATAAATACGCAATAAAAAACCATCACCCTTGAAGGTCATACCTGTAAAATTAAAGCCCTTAATCTTTTGGGTTTTACCATAAATTCTTGTATGACTTGAGAAGTTATAATCGTATTCAAATGGTGATGGAAATAGTTTTTGGGGATTATTCACAATCGCAGTAATTTGACCATCTATTCTTGAAAGTCCATAATCAATAGGATCAAAAATGTCTATTCTCTCAATAAAGGCTTGATGATTAAGGCGTTTTACAATTTTCTCAATCAAGGCTTGGCGTTGAATAAAACTAAAATTCATAGACGCCTTCCCATGCTCTTGAAAAAGTAAAAATTTGCTGGTCGCCCAAAGATAAAGCCCTTTATCGCTTTTTCTTCTAAATTCATTAAAGGATTTAGGATCTATATGCCAACTATCTTCCTTGGTTTGTGTAGCAATCATGGCTTCGTTGATAAATTGTTTTCTAATATCTTTGTCGCCCATCTTGTCGCACCATAAGGTTGCCGTCATCCAGTCAATCCCCAAGTGAATGGGGATGACATCTTCTTTTTGAGATTTTATAAGAATAAGATTTTTTAATTGATCCAAAAGGGCTAATTGTTCGGGGATCATAACTTCCCCCGTGGCTTTGGTGTATAGGCTTTAAAAATGGACCATCTTCCCTCATCCGCTAATAACAATTTTCCTTTGTGAAGATCATCACGGAAGCCAATATCCTTTGGAATGCCGTAATACTCACAAGTATAATCACTATGAAGTTTTCCGCTGATTAAGATAGGCAACTGACGGACATCTAACTTTGTATCTCGTAAAGTATCGGTTTGTGTGGCTACTATGAGGAAGATTTCATAGGCTCGTCCAACCCCAAGCAGGTAATTAAGATTATCAACTATGACCTGAATAACTTGATTTCTGGCTTTGTCGCTGGTTTCTCTCAAATCTTGTTGGGCTTCATCTAAAAATATAAATGTTGGATTGCCTTTTTCTTTTCTTTTAACATCTAAACAAATGGCTTCAACTTGATGAGAAAATTCGGTCAATCTATCTAAATCGGTAGAGTCAAAAATCTGGTGAGATGGATAATCAGTAAATTCTTGGGGCTTACTTGTTAAAAGTATTTTCTCGCAATTCTCTGGCACTTGTTGATAAATACTTTTAAGAATATAACTTTTACCGCTTCCTGGTCTTCCACAAAGTCTTATTCCAGATTTATTAAAAATGTTGATTGATAGATCTTTACCAAAGCCATCAACACCTAAACCAAATTCAAAGACTTGGCGTTTTTTCTTTGGCAAAAAGATTTCTTCTTCAAAGCGTTCAAAATAAAATGTGATCCAGTTTCCGCTGGCTTTGTGAGATATAACTTTACCGCCAAAAACTTGACTAATAAATTTGTATTCATTTTCAATGTTGTAATGAATAACTTCATTTAAAATTTTTATCTTTACCCATCTTATTTTGGAATATCTAAAAGTGATTAGGGGCATAGTCATCATGCTGGGGTAAATAAGTTGTTGGACAGGCTTACCATCTACATTGATAAGTTGATGGCGTCCGTAGTGCTTCAATCGCTTCTTAATTCTTTGGCGTTGGATATGCCATACAAAGAAAATGGCAATGGCAATAGGCACCAGATATATCACTGGGGAAGTTAAAAGATCTTGGAGGTGTTTCATTTAGCACCTCCATCATTTTTATTTTTAACAAAAAATTGCTGGGGATCTTCAAAAGCAATAAACCTAAAAAAGTCGCCATCTTTTCCCTTTGAAATTTCATAGCGGACAATAATAAATTTTTCTCTTGGTGGGTTGATCTTTACATCAACAAAAAACGCCCGCTCTTGACGGTTGTCTCCGCTCTCATCTCGTTCTACATAAGTGATAATCCACTTATCTTGCTTCTTTGTGAGGGCAATTGATTTAGGTTCAATAACCTCTACATACATTTTTTTACGCATAACTTTATCTCCTTGTGATTAAGGAGGTGGGCGGAATTGCTTGGCTCCTATGATCACAAAGAAATAAATGGAAACCTAAACAGGTAAAATTGGCTTAATTGATATTTTTTTTGGATTTTTTTTAAAAAAACAGGTGGGATAAATAGAAAAACCCATATTTTCTAAAAATATGGGGTTATATATAAGTTTATTTTCTATATTAAGACTTACGCTATGCTGAACGCACATTATTTTGTGGCTTATGATCTTTTTGTTTTAACCAGTCCTGCTCATCTTTAAAAGCCCCATAACTTCCAAATGCGAAGAATAGGCAAATCAACCCAACTCCATAAGGACCAATGGAAATAAAAAGGTTGATAAATCCCAATAAGGCTCTACCTTTTGGATTATGATAGTTGCTTGGGGTATCAATTGTGCTTGATGTCTCCCATCCTCCACCAAAAAATGAGCATAGTGCCAAAGCAACAAATACAACAGCCGAAGACGCACAAAGAAATGCCCTGATATAAGAAAGATACTTTTTATTTTCCTTCTCCAATCCGCCAGCAATTGCCATTGCCACAATTACGTATAAAATTGAAAAAACCACAAAAGTTGCCATAAAATCTCCTTTTCCCAATAAGATTTATTATGGCAAGTTATGTGCCGCCCCAAACGCCACCACATAAGATTTTGTCTATTATGATTTTTGTTTTGTTATACAAGTGTCTAACACTTTGCCAATAGATAATGTCTCAATTCAAGACATAAAAATGACTTCTATATGACAGATCAATACCAGTAATTTAAAAACGGGTAGATTACCCGTGGTAGATCATCAAAAAATATAAATAAAATTGTTATTGGTATTGAGATAAAAGAAATGAGACCAACATTTTTTAGATCATCTTGATCCTTCACTCCTTTGTGTCCCATATAAGAAATTTCACCATAGGCTAAAAGAACACTGAAAACATGATAGATCCATGGGTACTCTACGCCATCTTGACTTGAATACCAAATAGACCTTAAAGCAAAAAAACCACAGATAATTGATAGTCCGTAGAATGACAAGCCAACTGTGATAAATCCTAAGATTTTTTGGACGGACGGTTGCTTTATTTTTGTCGCCAACAAGGCTGGCACGATCGTGAGTGCCGCAAAAATAAAAGCAAATAAAAATCCGCCTACCGCCATCCATACAATGCTTTTCCAAAAAAATGTAATAAACATTATTTTATTTTAGGTAAAATACCTATTTTATCAAGAAGTTAGACTCATATATTATTCTAACCAGACTAACGGATGATATATCAATTTATCAAAAGTTTATATTCTATGGCTCAAATCATCTTCATCTTTTCTTTTGCGGTAATCATTCACTGAATACACAAAGTATTTAGATCCCCAAAAAATTATCACCAAACATGATCCCAAATTACTATAAAAATCATTCATCTGTTCTTTTGCTGTTTTTGGGGGGCGGTCATCATAATAATCGTCCTCACTTGGACGTGGAAATGAAATAAATGCGGATATAATAATAGCATAACCAATGCCTTTCAATATTCGCCAAAATTTATTTTTTTCCTTTGGTAGATATGTGGCAAAAAAAGACGCAATAAAAAGCATTGCCCCAAACTTAATAAAGGAAACAAAACTTCCATGAATAATCGTCCAGATTATATCACCCATTTTTTATTCTCCCGCAACCTTTGGCGGTTTTGTCGGGGTGTTGTTGCCACTATCCCCAAGCATAACCTGTTCTCTATCCCGATAGATTGAAAAAGTTGTCGTAGGATCAAGGTGTCCTAACCAACTGGCAACACTCTGGAATGATTTTTCACCTTTATCAAAGCACCAATTAGTGAAGCCCTTGCGTCCGCTATAAAGACCCAATGCCTTGTTGCCTGAATTACAATTCAATGCCCGTGCTATTTTCTTTATGGCTTTATAGGTGGGCTTTTTAAAGCCTTGGTCTTCTATGATCTTAACGGCTTCTATTTGCTCATCCCACTTTATTGGGATGTGTTTGGTGCGTTTATTGTCTGGAACGCCTTTAAGTTTTTCCTGATAAATAGAAACAACATCAACACCAGAGATGTGTTGGATTTTTGAATAGTGCTTCCCTCCGTTTGGAGTTCGCATAAGTTCTTCTGGGCGTAGCCCTAAATAAAAAGTTGCCTTAAAGAAATTTATCTCTGTGGTCTCTAATTGATTAAGACTAATAATTCTCCTTAAAAGATCTTCCGTCATGGGGAGGGCTTCTTTACGGACGCCTGTTTTTGTTTGTGATTGATCGTTTATTTTTTCACGGGCATTGCCCTTGGGTTGAGGGATAATTTTAAAAAATCCACTTCCTTTGCCTGACGCAAATCTTCCCCAGTCGTTCATCATACTGATCAACTTCTGGCAATAGTTCATTGAGTATTGATGATCCGCAAAGTATTTAAAAATAATTTTAGAGTTCTCCGCATAAATTTCGGGAGTAATTTTTAAATGGTTCATGATTTCTTGGACTGTTGAAAAAATATAAAGTTTTTTCTTTAGGTGATTTATTGTCCCAAAGTTTTCAAGTCTTATTTTTTCTTCAAATACATCAACCAAGTCTTGGGGAAAAAGGACTTGATTGATAGTTCTGGCTTTGTTGTATCGCTTAAAGGCTCTATCTTGACGGGCTACATCCAAGCGTGAAGCCTTGTTTAATTTTCTAAACTCATCTAATTTTATTTTTGCGTCTGTCGCAGTCATATCGGCACTTATGCCAAAGCGGTAATAGATCGCTGGATCTATTTTTTCATGAGGCTTTACGGGTTTTCCCTTCTCATACCGTTTTAGGTAAAGACTAAAACTTTGTCCTTTTGCTTTCGGGCGGATGTAGTAGGAACCAACACTTGGCAGAGTGGTTTTCATTGTTCTTACTACTGAAATTCGCTTCGTGGATTTTTTGGTTTTCGCTTTCTTCTTCGCCATATCTTCCTTTCGGTAAATATGCGTGAGAAATTAAGCCCTTGGGAAAACGCCTACATCGCCGACCGATGGTCGGCGTTTTGCGTCTTAACTACTTGAAATTATTAAAAAATTGGTAGTGAGGGGCGGACTTGAACCGCCGACCCTCAGATTATGATTCTGATGCTCTAACCAGCTGAGCTACCCCACCATACCATCGCGCGTTTGCGAACTAATGAGTTACCAAGAAGAGCTGTCCTAAGTCAATAAAAGGTTTTGTTTCACGAGTTAGCCTGAGGACCTGTGCAAAAACAAATACTTAGACCACCTATTGGCTAGTTTCTACTCAAATCGATCCGGTTTGTTTGACTATTTTTCAAGCAAACTTCGAAATGGAAATAGATCCAAAGAACACTTAGGAGACTCCATGAAACAAGCGCTCATCGCGGCTATGGCGACTATTTTTCTAGTCATGATTTCGTGTACCAATAAGTCTAACGACCCTGCACAGAATCAAGACAACACATCGAACCCTCAAAAAAATGAAACTATCGAAGCGAACGAGTCCCAAGTCATTCAAATTTCAAATGATCAAGGTCACTCCATTCCGGATGCTCGTCTGCTTTTGGGCGATACAGATGCGACCGGCAGCAATTGGTTAGCTACTAATGAAAAAGGACAGGTGGCGATTCCCACCACATGGACGCAACAACAAGATGTCACAGTTGAAGCTCCAGGATATGTACGCATCACTATCAAGGATCAAGCACCGAAACCGGTGAATGTTGTTCTTCGCAAAAAATCACAGGTTCCTAGTCTATCAATGAAAGGAACCGTCACCGGCATCACTACTAAAGATAAAGATGGTTACGTTGATTTTGCGATTGCCTTAGATTCCATGACGAAAAAGGATTTGCTGAATTTCAACATTAATAAAATCGTTAGTCCATGGACAGAAAAAATTTCGGTAATGGGTTTCGAATTTCCGATTCCGCAAAATATTTTTGTTCCCAGACAGAAGGAATCATACATCCTAACTGTGACACTTCAAAAACCTTGGTTCAATCTGTTCTATGATTCCTATGGGAAAAAATCAATCTATACACTTCAGGGAAAATTCCCTATGAAGAAAGTGATCTCTGAACTCCAGGACAAGAAGCCGTACTATGAATTGGTAAATCTTTTCGATTTTTCGTCGTCAGGTCAATTGTCATATGATTTTTTAAACACAACGACTCAGCCAACTGTAAATTCAGCGCAAATTAAATTAGATAAAGATTATACAGTCACAGCACCTAAAGTTGATACCGGTCAGGTTGCACTGGGTATTAGCGCGTTTAAGGAAAACGGTTCGTACCAACCCTTAGATGTTAAATATATGCACAGCGAACAAACCGTTAAATTCAAATCAACAGCCACAACAACGCCTTTTTTTATCGGTGTGGTTAAAAATAATACCGAATTCGAAGGCGATACGGCTAATGCAGAACGCATGAGTGTCAGTATAGATGCCCCGAGCACGACGATGAACTATCTACCCTTAATGAATCAGCCGACTTGGGTTTCTGCGACCAATTTACAAATCGATCTGCCAACGGTGTCACAAAATGATTTCGAAGATCAAGGAATGGTTGTGGTTGTTTCGGAAATGCAAAGTATCACTTTACCTGATGGCAAAGTAACAAAATATAAAATTCCAGTTTGGGAAGTTCACACGTCCCAATGGTCGCCTTATTTAGCGATTCCAAATATTGATTCGCCGAATAGTACGCCTAAACGCGTAGAGGTTACTTTACTGGCCAAAAAAGTAGATAATTCTGGTCAACAAAACCCTCTTACGATAATCTCTACTCATGAAGAAAGAGTGGAAACATCAACTCACCTTACTAAGTCTGCTCGGGATTACTAGCATTCTATTTTTATCCTCTTGCGGTTTAATGGAACTTCAAGAGGATAAAGTAAACAAACGACGTTCTGCGATTCTACCTCCCAGCCGCGTGTTTACGTATTCTTATGATAGCGTTTGGAGATCCGCCCTAACCGTTTTAAAATATTCGATTACAGATCAAAATCAAGAAACCGGACATATTGAAACAGATTACGTAAAACCTGCTGATGGCGGCTGGACGCGTCCCGACGGCACAAGCAACGTATCGGCTGGTGTTCGATACAAGATTGCCATCAGCCTTGTTCGCGTGCGTACAGAAAACGGAAAAACTGGTGTTAAGGTTACAGTTGATAAAAAACTGGAACGAATTAAAGATTTCTTCTCAGATCCAGAGCCCCTAGAGTCTGATCATTTAGAAGAAAAAGCAATTTTGTATCGACTAGAGCGAGAACTAGTTATCGATGATGCTCTAAAACGTGCAAACCCAGAAGTTAGTACGCCTTTGTAGCTGGTGGTGTGACTTGATTGGCACCTAACATTTTGATTTTTTGCAGACCTTTCTCTGCCAATCGAGTTATTTCGGGCTCACTCTCTTTCATTAACTTTTCGAAAAAGGCCCGTTCATACGTTTTTGGATTTTGATTCATATAACTGATGATTTTTGGACGGACCCAAAGCGATCTTTTCTTTTTCACATTTTGGGCATTGAATAGCTCTTCCCATAAAATATCTCTATGGACTGGCTCCTGCATTAGGATGTCAAACGCCGACGAGCGAACAATCAAAGAGGGGTCTTTCACCATTTTCTTTGCGACATTGAAACGCAAAGGATGCGCATTCTCATTCATCGCAATAAGCAAACCATTTTTTACGAACCATTCTTTCGAGTTTTGCAACGCCATGTAGGACGGATTTACACTCTTACTTTCTAAAAAGCCCAATGCCATGATGGATTTCCAGCGCAGGTCCAAACCTAAATTTGTATCCTGAGCCACCGCAACTAGTCGGTCCAACGTCTTTTGGTCAGATTTCAATAAGCGTTTTTGATTGCTTAAAGGTAAAGCCAAAATCTCTAACTCGGCGTCTACAGAGGACTTTGAGGGAACTGCAGCGAACGCCATGGGCACAACAACCAGACTCAAAAATAAAAACTTAGTCGACATCATGGTGGGTCTATCCTTTTTTTATGAAATTTTCAAACTCTCCCATCAACTCTTTTGATTCCGTCAATTTTTGGGAATCAACCGGTTGAGCTGGGTCGATCGCTGCGGCCGCAGCCGCTTCGGCAGCTTTCGCGTCTGCCTTAGCTTCAGCTTTGGCATCCTTTTTTTCTTTTTCAGTGGCCTTTTGTCCTTCAACAGCGGCAGCGAACTCTTTTAGAATATCGTCGTCAATAACTGAATCCACAGGAGCCGAGGCTTCAACTGGGGCCGGAGCCATTTCAGCGGCCGCTGCGGCGGCAACGGCTTCGGCATCAACCGCTGCGGAAGCCACCTCAACCGGGGCAACAGGTTCAACAGATGCCGCGACTACTGGGCTGGGGGCTGCTTCTGGGACTGGGGCGCCGCCTTTGGCACCGAGTTCTTTTTGAAGTCGTGCATTTTCTTCTTTATAGAACGACAAATCAGCAATATCTTCGCTGATGATTTCGTACTCTTGCAATCGCCCTTCAAGTTCTTTAATTTTATCTTCGAATTTTTTAGTATCTTCTTTGCTTGCACCCACGCCACCTGCCGCTGAAACCGCTGATGCTTTTTTCAATTCGTCTATCGCTAGTTCTTTCTGTTTGAGTTCATTCCTTAATTTTTCAAGCTCTTGAGTGTCTACTGCCGCGACAACGGGAGCGCCTTCAGCAGAAACCACTGACGATGGCGCCGCATTGTCAGGTGCGACAGTTTTGAACGCGCTTTGATTTTCTAAGATCTTTTTGAGCTTTTCTTCTATTTCAGAAGTATCAATGCTAACTGGTGTTCCATGGGAACCCGCACCAGCCATTGATTCTGTTTTCGCAAAAAACTGACGATAGATTACAAGCAGAATGATTATAAACGTAGTAACGAAGACAAATTCGATAATTTGTCGATTATGAACTGACCAAAATTGCAAAAAATTTTCAAAACTCACTCTCTCTATTCTCACGAATAACAACGACCCTCGTCAAGAAGCTCTCGCAGCTAGACCCTAGACCATCCAGGCAGTAGGATAATTGATATGAATTACGATCTTCTTATTAAGAATGCTAAAGTGTTAGTTCCTGAAAACCTCGACCTAGCCCAAAGAACTAAATTAAAAACGGACAGTGTCGATGTAGCCATTAAAGATGAAAAAATCGTAGCAATAGGATCTCTGGGATCGGCTACAGCCATAAATGTTATCGATGCGACCCACTTACATCTATTACCTGGAATTATCGACTCGCAAGTACACTTTCGAGAGCCAGGTTTAACTCACAAAGAGGACCTCGAATCAGGTACTCGAGGTGCGCTTTTAGGAGGCGTTACCTGTATTTTTGAAATGCCGAATACATCCCCATCGACGACAACCCAGGAAGCGTTCGAACAAAAACTAGACCGAGCTAAAAATCGCTGCCATACGAATTATGCATTTTTTATTGGCGGCAGTCCCGACAACTATCAAAACTTATCGCAATTAGAGCGCCTGCCTCATTGTAGTGGTGTAAAAGTTTTCATGGGCAGCTCAACGGGTACCCTACTGGTAGAAGACGACTCGCATTTAGAAAAGATCTTAAACAACACCAAACGCAGGGTCATTTTTCACTGCGAAGATGAATATCGGTTGCGTGAGCGAAAAAAATTATTCGCTAACTCTACAGATCCCAAAGATCACCCGCACTGGCGAGATGAAGAGTCAGCATTGCGTGCGACTCAAAGAATTATCAATTTAGCTAAAAAAACAAATCACCCCATTCACATCCTACACGTTACCACTCAGCAAGAAATGGAACTCTTAGCTAAACATAAATCATTTGCGAGCGTTGAAGTTCTACCTCAGCACCTGACTCTGTCCGCACCAGAGTGCTATGAACGCTGGGGGGCCTTTGCGCAGCAAAATCCACCTATCAGAAACAAATTTCATCAAGACGCATTATGGAAAGCGATTACGGAAAACGTTGTGGACGTTATTGGTTCCGATCATGCGCCTCATACGTTCGAAGAAAAAAGTCGCGGATACCCCCAAACTCCAAGCGGAATGCCAGGCGTCCAAACAATTCTTCCCATCATGCTCGATCATGTAAATGCGGGACGATTGAGTTTAGAAAAAATGACTCAGATGATGACCGAAAATGTTCGTGATATTTTTAAATTAAAAAATAAAGGCCGTATCCAAATTGGTATGGATGCCGACTTCACTCTCGTCGACATGAAAAAGAAAGTACAAATTACAAATCAATGGATCGCCTCTAAATCACAGTGGACCATTTTTGATGGCAAGTGGGTCACGGGCTGGCCAACGATGGCGATCCTGGGTGGTCGCGTCTGTATGCGTGAGGATCAAATTATAATCCCAAATTCTGGACAAGGTGTGGATTTTGAACTCTAAACCGACAACGGATATTAAACCTCCCAGCAATAAGTTAGTTCTGCTGTCAGGTATTCTACCCCTGATCGTGTACACCGTTGTTGAGGAAGTTTACGGAACGTACTGGGGTTTGATTGCTGGTCTTATTCTGGGTATAGTTGAAATTGTAGTCGAGAAAGTTCTCTACCAAAGAGTGAGCACTGTAACTTGGATCGTGAATGCTTTGGTGATCGGTTTGGGTTGCGTTTCCTTATACATGAACGACGGCATTTGGTTTAAACTACAACCAGCCTTTGCCGAGTTTATTATGGTTGTGATTTTATGGGGCTCTTTAGTTTTAAAAAAACCGTTTCTCCGCGAAATGGCCGTCAAACAAAATCCAAATATTCCAGGATACATGTTAGACTTTTTTTCCAATAGACTTCTTTCGTGACCTCTT
>DDVI01000107.1 GCA_002345205.1 Bdellovibrionaceae bacterium UBA2316
AGGTAATATGAAAGAGATCTATTACCAGTTAAGTTATTATTTATTTTAAAATTTGATTTAGTCCTCCCCCAAATCCATGACGGATTTGGGTTTTGGATTTTCTAAGATAGGATATCCCGATTAGAACTGAAGACCGATTTTAGATGCAAAGCCAAAAGTGAAATTATTTTCAGAACCTGGAATTGTTTCAGATTTAAATGCAGCCCCGGGGAACATGAAGCCCAATTGATTTGACCACATGACTTTTTCACGAAGCTTATAATTAAGTTCGATATCATACTCAAAGCCTAATTCTTTCGATGCCGTACCACCAGCCAATGGACTTACCATCAACTGCCCCCATGCGATCGTTTGATTTAGATCTAATTTATCGTTCCATCGGTATTTAAATACCGGAGCGAAGTAGAACGCGTTGCTGATCGCTTCATCGTCGGGGCTGTTTCCAGCAGTTAACGTGGTGTCACGAATCGCTGCCGTTCTTAGAGTATCAAATGTACCTAAACGGTGATTGAACATCAAGAACGCCACATCGTAGTTACGATCAAATTGAAAACCTTCGTAATCGGTCGTATCTGGATTGTCGCCACTCGCTACGCCCGTTTTAAGTGCGTAATTCCAACTGCCACTCGTTCTAAAATTCCATTCAGATGCGATACCATAACCCGTTGATTTAACACTTTGTCCATTTTTAATTAGACCCATGTCACCCGAATTAAATCCGGCTTCTAGGCGGAAACTCAAAGAATCCCAATCTTTACCCAAAATGAAATTAGTTTTCTGAACACTGTAATCACCTTGAACCGAATCAGCGATTGAACTTAAGTTTGTGGTAATCGAGCCCACAGGCGCATCATTCGCTGACAAACTCGCCTTACGACGCTCTAACATGATACCAATTTGATTACCGGTTTGTTTGTTATCGTAAAGTACTAAAAAGCCTTCGTCTTGAACAAGATTTCCTTGCGCATAACCATCGTCGTGATGTCTAGAAATGAAAGGCATCAAGATCATATTGTCTACCAACATTTTGTAAGAGATCTGATCGCGATTACTATTCCAATGATCAAACAAACCATCACCTACGCTATAGCTCATACCGATACCAAATTCGAATGGAGCGCGACCTAAAATCAATGACGCATTTTCCTGACTCAAGTTAAAGTACATTTGTGAAGCGCGAATAGCAGAACTTGTAGAGTTACGACCCATAACATTTGAATTTGCGGCTGTAGTATTTTTATTACCTTCGCCCCAAACGGTTCCTAAGTAGGAATTGTAACTTGAACTTGAATTGCCCATTACATCAAATCGAGTCACAACTTGAATGCCGTCAGACACGATTAGTTTTGGAGACAAGTATAGAAAATGCATTCCATAACCCTTACGAGCATACGGAGTTCCTAAACTTGGGCGATCAATTTCTAAATATTCAAAACGATAGCCACCCGACCAGTCGATTTGATTAGCAAGTGCAAGTTGAGTCAATGTGACTAAAAATAAAAGTATTTTCATATAATCCTTATTTTACAATTCCTAGAACATCAGATTCACGAATAATCATGATATTATTTCCATCTACATCAAGCTGGCTGCCTGAAAATTGCGAGAAAACGACTCTATCGCCAACAGAAACATCCATCGTTTGCACGCGCCCTTTTTTGTTCATGTGGCCACGACCGATGGCCATTACCCTACCTTGAAAATTTCCAGACACGTCCGTCACTGTATCAGGAATAATTAGTCCACCTGACGTAACTCGCTCGTTAGCACCGACTAGAACAACCATGCGATCATCAAGTGGTTTTAGGTAGGATTTGAAATAGCTTTCAGATTTTTTATCAGCTGTCGTAGCCGCAGCCGAACGAGCCGGAGCTTTTGGAGCTACCGGTTTAGAGGCTTTTGCCGGAGTCGTCTTTTTTGCTACCGCTTTAGGATTCGCTGCTTTCTTAGGGGCAGCTTTAGGTTTAGCCTTTGCCACCGATACTGGTTTCGCGCCCTTCTTTAGCGCTGCCTTTGGCTTCGTTTGCTTCTTTAACTCCGTCTTTGGCTTCGCAGTTTTAGCTGTTTTCGCTGTTTTCTTTGGTGCTGATTTTTTTGCCTTAGCCATTTTTCTTTCTTTCCTCTTCGTAATATTTTTTATACAGAACTTCCCACTCTGGTGAGCCTTCGACAACTCCGCGTTTTAGAGAGGCAACTTTTTCACGCGCGCGTCTATCAACGGCGTTATCTTCATTCACAAATTCTTTGATGGCGACTTTTGCTAATCTCAAGGCTTGATCTTCATCTGTGTAGTCGACCATATCGTCGTTCCAAATCGCGTCCGTCAGCAAATGGGCCCAGTGGGATTGGCGTTCTTCTGATAAAATCATAGAATTACCTTTTTCTCTTTCGCTAATTTCTGTTTCAGTAAAGGATACATTTTGTATCGCTGGAATTCCCCAGAATTTGAAGCTTCCAGTTTATCCAACATGGCGTTAACTTCTTTTTCTAAATCCAATTCTTTTTGAAAGTCTTGTTTAAGACTTTCAAGCATTCGGTTCAGGACTTTTTTCTCGTCCTCTTTGAACTCGATTACGTTGTTGTCTTTCCAAACTTTCATTACTTTATTGACGATGACTTCGAGCTGCTGATTTGTTAGTTTCATATATATGCCCTTAATTCGAAGTCGATTAAAGACTATTTTATTAGCTTTTACAATCACTCTGACGCTGTCGATCATCTACTCGGCACAAGCGTTCACCAACTATGAGAAGGATCTTGAAGAGCGACTGAAATCCAAGAAGTTCTTAAATCCAACGATCTTCTATGCGGCCCCAATTGCTTTAAAAAAGGGATACGTTCTACCGCGTGAGTCATTATCTCAGTATTTCACTCGTCAAAATTTCCGTCAGCGCCAAAATAGCCAGCGCATCATGCCGGGGGACTATTACTGGGGCAAATTAGATGGTTGTAAAACGATGGCTCCAGAGATCGATTTCGAGTACGATAGCTGCCTACTTTTCGCAAAGAAACCGGGACGCAATGCCGAGCTGATCGAAACGGATGTCGAAGTCTATCAAATCTTCTTAGCTCCTGATCAACGCATCATTGCTATTCGCATAAATGGCCGCCCAGAAACGGACGAAGTTGCCGAGCTCGATCCAGAAATTCTAGCTCAATATTTAAATGCCGAACCCATCATGCAAGAGATGGTGGAAATCAAAGACCTTCCAACAAATTGCCCGAACGCTATCATGGCCATCGAGGATGCCCAGTTTTTAGAACACAAAGGTTATAGCATCAAAGGTACCATACGCGGAGTCTTAGCTCCGCTATTGAAGGGAAAAAAACCTCAAGGTGGAAGTACGATCACCCAGCAGCTAGTAAAAAATTACTTCTTAACTAATGAGCGTTCTATTCGTCGCAAGGCCGAAGAGTTTATTTTATCCGTCATGATTGAAAAGAAAATGACAAAAGACGAAATTTTGGAAACGTACATGAACGTGATCTATATGGGACAAAATGGACCGTTTCAAATTATCGGTTTTGGCTCTGCCAGCCAGTTTTATTTCGATAAAAAAATATCAGACTTGGCGTTAGATGAATGTGCTCTATTAGCTGCTGTTCTAAACGGACCCGGAGTTTACAATCCGTTTACAAAAGTGGAAAAAACGATGACTCGTCGTAATTTGGTTCTCTCAAAAATGAAAGAATTAAAACTGATCTCGGACATCGAATACGATGATGCTATTAAAAAGCCGATGCCTAAAAAACGTCCGGCCCAAGCTTCAGAGACCGCTCCGTTTTACCTAGATGCGGTTCGCAAGCAGATGAAAAAATTAAATCTACCTGCCGATGGAACACGTATTCAAACGGGACTAAATTTAGATATGCAGCAAAAGGCACAAGAGGCCCTGCAAAATCATCTTGCGACTCTTGAAAAAGACAACAAAAAACTAGCCGAAAAGAAAGCAAAGGGGCAATCGCTTGAAGGCGTCGTCATTTCTACAGATCATCAAACGGGAATCGTTGATGTTCTAGTGGGAGGACGCAGCTTCCGGATGACCCAATTTAATCGGGCAATCGAAGGGCATCGTCAAGTCGGTTCGATTTTCAAGCCCATCGTTTATCTAACCGCTCTTGAAAAAATCAAAACGGAAGAAGGTTTTGTTGAAGCTACGGGTTTGGGAAAACTATTTGGCAGTTATCGCCCGTTCACACCGATGACTCCGATTAAAGACGAACCGTTTGTCTGGACGTTAAACAAAAAGAAATGGTCCCCAGAAAACTATGCAAAGAAATTTTTCGGCCCAGTTCCTTTTTACTATGCTTTGAAAAACTCATTGAATGCATCGACCGCACTATTAGGTCAGACCGTTGGTCTTGACGACATTATTTCTAACGCAAAAAAATTGGGTGCTTACTCAACTCTCCAACCATTCCCCTCCATGACCTTGGGCGCCTTTGAAATGTATCCTATTGAAGCCCTACAAATTTACTCAACACTAGCAAATTTAGGCAAAAAAGTTGAGTTAAGCTTCATCAAGCGTGTGTATGATTTTAAAGATCAATTAGTATTTGAATACAAACCAACTCCAGAGCCTGTTTTTGATGATGTTCTAACTTCGATTTTAATCGGCGTCATGAAACAAACACCAATTACAGGAACGGCTAAAGGATTAGCATCTGCGGGATTTGATATTCCAATCGCTGGTAAAACAGGAACAACTAATGATTACAAAGACACTTGGTTTATCGGAATGACTCCGCTAAAAACCGCCCTTGTATGGGTGGGTTACGATCAAAACGGCGTCACTGGCTTAACCGGTGGATCTGGTGCTGTACCGGTTTGGTCGCAGTACATGAAAACCGCGCTGAAAGATCATCCAAAAATCGATTTCCCATTCCCCGAGGACAAAATTAAACGTATTGTGATCGACAAAGAAAAGATCGGCAAATTAAATTTGAATGTAGAGCTTGAGCCAGATATTGCTCCCTTCGAGTTAATTTTTGATAAAGAAAAAGTCCCTAGCGAAATTAATTAATCCATTTGTATTAGTCTCGGTCGCACGATATAGAACCTGCACCGAGGTGACTATGCTAGCAAGTTTAGGAATTCTAATCAGTTTAGGATTATTGATGTATATGGCCTATCGAGGCTTTTCAGTTATTTTCTTTGCCCCGATATTTGCTTTATTAGCGGCCGCTTTTTCTGGATTGTCTCCCCTTCCAACATTTACTGAATTATTTTTACCCCAGCTTGCCGGCTACGTAAAAGTTTACTTTCCATTCTTCTTGCTGGGTGCCGTCTTCGGTAAAGTAATGGAACAATCTGGGGCCGCTGAATCCATTGCTCAAGCCATTACTCAAAAATTAGGAACTAAACACAGTATTTTAGCGATTGTTTTATCCTGCGCCGTTTTAACTTATGGTGGGGTTAGTTTGTTCGTGGTTGCGTTTGCCGTTTACCCGTTTGGAGCGTCTTTGTTCCGAAGTGCTAATATCCCAAAGAAACTATTGCCGCCCACTATTGCGCTTGGTGCGTTCACGTTTACAATGGACGCGCTGCCAGGAACTCCGCAAATTCAAAACTCAATTCCTATGAAGTTCTTCAATACAGATCTGTACGCAGCTCCAGTATTTGGAACTATTGGTGGTCTCATTATTTTTGTGAGCGGCATGTGGTACTTAGAATATAAACGGCGACAATTCCAAGCTCAGGGTTTGGGTTACGGAGTCGTAGACGCAGAATCTACGTCTCAAAAATTGCAAAGCTTACCTTCACCACTAGTCGCTGCAATTCCATTAATCAGCGTGTTACTAGTGACTTTGCTTTTACAAAAAGTAGTTTTTCCCCCAATGGGATATTTCGTCTTGGGCTGGCGAGCCTCCTTATAAGATGGATCTAAATACCTTAAAAGGAACCATGAACAATTGGGCGCTTATCATCGCATTGTCTGTGGGCGTACTCTTAGCAACACTATTAAATCCAAAACGTCTTTCAGGAAAACTAGCCAACGCAATTAGCTTGGGAGCTACGGGATCATTACTTGCCATCATGAACACCGCATCCGAGGTGGGTTTCGGAAATGTCGTTAAAGTCTTGCCTGGGTTTAAAACCATCGCAGAAGCCATGATGAGCATTGGCCGCGGCGGAAGTCCCCTGTTATCGGAAGCAATCACGGTTAATGTTTTGTCGGGCGTAACTGGGTCCGCTTCAGGTGGGTTAAGTATCGCGTTGGATTCGTTCGGTGCCGAATATCTGAAGTGGGCACAGGAACATGGAACAAGTGCTGAACTTTTACATCGCGTGGCTTCGATGGCTTCTGGTGGTATGGATACACTACCACACAACGGCGCCGTCATTACTTTGCTAGCGATCACGGGAATGACTCACAAAGACTGCTATAAAGATATTTTCGTAATTACGCTGATTAAAACAAGTGTCGTATTTGTACTGATCGGATTTACGATGTTGTTTCAATAGAACAACATCGCTTTTACTAGTTATTTCGACAATGATTCAAGGATCTGAAGACACTCTTCAACTTTCACGCGGTTTTCAGCAGAAAGTTTATCTATGTTTGTAGGTCTCATACGATTAATAAATGCCACAAGCAACATGTCTGGCTTAGTTTCTACGCCAATAGAGTTTAAGAACGCACGTGCCGATTGAGCTTCTTTTAAATAGAAATGTTGATCTGCAATTTGACTCGTATTCAATTTAGAAAAATCTAATTTCCAAGTCGTCGCTAAATTCCAAGCCGAACGAACATATTTGAATGCTCCGTTTTGTTTGAAATGAAAGCTCTTATCCAAAGCAGCAACGGCTAAGAAATTCCAACGGGCTTGCAATAGCTTGATAGAAATCTCTTCATTGATCATTACTTCTTTGTATTGCGCCGGAACGTCTTCTAGTTTTAACTTTCTATCCTCAACATTGATTTTAGCCATTAAGCCGGCTTTAATAATTTTCAGAAACGAAAGATCTTCAACTTTAATGCCCTTATTGGCCATCAGTCTGATATTTTCTTTTTGTTTTGGATTATCCATATGTAAAGCCGCAGCAATCGCATTAAACGAAGCTTCGCGATTGAAACCTTCTCCCAAATCTGGATCTGCCATTGGAAAAACAGATGCTTTATAATTGTAAATTTCATAGATGTCTTTGTAGAACTGCTGAGCTGCGCCCGCAACAAGCTCTTCACGACGAGCTAAATCTGCATCCATCCCAAAACCGCGCCAGAAATAAAACTCAAATCCTGCTAGATATTGAGCCGCTTCAAGAAGTTTCTTTTCATGTGCACGAGCGTTTAAAAGTCCTTGAAAAGCGACTCGACGTAATTGTGACGAATCCCCTTGGCGAAGACCATCGTACGTTTCTTCGATACCTGTACCGACACGCTTTTCTAAGCTATCCGCAACGCCATGAAGTTTATCGATTTTACCGTTAAACTCAGACACACTACTATTAACTTCGTCCATTTTTTTACCCATGCTAACAACACTGTCGTTAACATCTTTAGTTTCTTGCTTCATGCCTTCTACATCGCCGCTCATTTTCTGAGTCATTTTTTCCATGCGGTCAGTGATTTCTACCATTTTTTCGGTATTCTTTTCCATGTTTCCGGTGCTCTTGTGCATGTCTTTAAGTTCATTACGAACATCACACGCCGACAATGACATCGCCATCGCCATCGCTACAGACAAATTAATAATTTTTACTGAAGGCATTTTCATAAATTTCCTATCTTAGTCGAACCATCTAAAGTTTCGACAGAGCAAATAGTTAAGCGCACCCGATGAAAAATAGAATCCAACTACTTTATTGCCAATCAAGTGCCAAAATGGAGTAACATTACTAGTGGTCCAAGGCGAACAAATTCAAGGGTTTAACACTTGGTCTAATTTCTAAATTGTCTTTACTAAAAATATAAAATGGATGGATTTCAGACGACCATCCAATAATTACAATACGGCCCGGGATTTTTCATAGATCCCAA
>DDVI01000075.1 GCA_002345205.1 Bdellovibrionaceae bacterium UBA2316
ATAACGATATGTCGCTTCTTCAGAAATTAAGTTTGGTTTTCCAACAATTGAAAACGGTATTCTCCATCCCGGAGCCATCAATCTGTCTTTTCGTAATGAACTATTCATATTTCTGAAAAGTTCCCTTCGCGAAGTCCAATCAGAATCGTGGCGAGCTTTCTTATAAATTTCGGCAAGCTTTGGCCCAATGTAGTCGCTAAAAGGCTTTCCAATAAAAGTTGGCAACAAAGCAATAAATCCCTCTGGATCGTTGAAACCGCCAGCCCATCCAGCAAAAACAACATCTGGCTTTTTTCCTGGAAGGCTTGAGAGTTCTGTAGGTGAAACTTTTAAAACTTCAACTTCAAACCCATATTCTTTGCCAAGCTTTTGAACATCCACCTTGGAAATCATGTCATCAAAAGTCGCTGCAACAAATGCTAACTTTAGTTTTTGAGATTTTTTTACCTTAACCCATTTGTCGGGTTTGAAGTCAGCATTCAATAAATGACCAGCTACGCCCTTTGGTATCACTCCGGTTGCGCGTTCAAATCCAAGGCTCTTAGAAGCTTGCTCGAAAACCGCTTCCACAAAATTCATTGCCCGGCTTTGCTTTTCAATATCGCCAAAACTTTCACCATGAGGGTGCCACCAAGCTGAAGTTTGTGCATAACTAATTTGCTCAATAGATTTTAATGCCTCTGAACCCTTAAGTTTAAAAATAGATTCCTTGATAGAAGCACTCGCGCCTGGGACGTAATCTGGAATTTCCGTCGAAGGTATGTTCATTTGAGTATCCGCAAAATAGATGAGTTTCCAACTTGGAATTTCAATTTTTTCCTGCGACGGAAACGTAACATTTTTTTTCAGAAACCAATGGCCACTGTCTTTCACAAGTCGATAAGGTCCTGTCCCTATTATAGGCTCATTAGATTCTTTTTCAAATCCCCAACCTTTTGGAACAATACCGACTTGATCTCGGCTGAGAGCTTTTAAAATAGAAACATTCGGTTCTTTCATTTTTATAACTAAAACATCATCAGTCGGAGTTTCTATCGAAGCCACACTTAAAAGAAAGTTGCTGGACTGAGATTTCTTTTCGATAACTCGATTTAAAGTGTATTCAACATCTTTTGAAGTAAGTTTCTTGCCATTTGAAAACTGACGAGTTGAATCTAACTGAAATTTTATAGTTGTACCTTGCTTTTCAAATTTCCAGCTTTTAGCGATACCCGGAATTACATTGCCAAGCTTATCCGTATCTACCAATGGCTCGAGAATTTGACCGAGCAAAATATGCTCTGAAAATTGATTGACCTCAGCCGGATCACGAGGAAACGTAACCGGAACATAGCCATACTTTTTTATATCTGTAGTTGCAGCTTGTATTTCAAAAGCCATAAGTCCTCCCACAAGGACAAAGAAAATGTTTTTCATCACGCTACCTGCTTTGCTGTAATAGAAACTAGGAATCTTCCAAAGTCTGTTAGCTCGTTCGAATTAAACGCTTCACAATTCTCAATAAGCAGATTTCTGAAACGTTCGTTTGAATTATTTAGATCGTTTTGAAATCTAACCATTCTATAAAGTGCCCACATACTGTGAAGTCGACCAATCGGAGGTCGTTTTCGCCCTTGAAACGGAGCATGTATTTGGTTAAAATCAAACTCTTTTATCACCAACCGATCAAGCAAATTTAAAAGGTAAAGCTCCTGATGCGCTAGTTCATGAACTATTGACGTTGCAAGGCCTTCAAGTGTTTGATCGAAAGCCTTCTTTCCTAAAATGATTGCGCCCATCAAATGCGGATGAGAGGCACTACGAAAATGAACTCTATCTGCTTTTAAGAATAATGAAATATTGCTCGTCAGCAATCGGGATATAGTTTCATTTGTTTTTTTAATAAGCGAAAGAGCCGAATTAATTTTCTCCGATTCTATCGAGTCAAATCCAACGCTAAGCTCACCATTTTCAACATCCTGCTTGAAAATCGAATTTACCGCATTCACCGCATCGACCGAAGTCGTCAGATCTGCTACACCTTGACTCTTTGAGCTTATAAGACAATTTCTTAATTCAACTTTTCTATAGTAGGAAAGTGATCTCGCAGTAATACCAGGTTCCGATTCTAAAGGAACTTGAATTTTCTGAAATTGACGAATCAGGTGAGCGGAGACTTCTCCGATCACCCAATTCCCTAACTCAATATGCTTCAACAAAAATGGGCTTATCATTTTAACCTATTTCACAATGTCCATTGCCATTTGATTGAATACGCCTTCTTCGAAAATTGAAAGGTTCAATTGGGCTTGTTCATCCAAAAGAACTGCCAATTGTTGACCGTCTTTAACATCCATCGCTGCTCTCATTAGAGTCACGTCTATATTCAAAGCTTTTGCACGCTTGTCAGTTAAAAGATAAAAAACGTTAACCTTCATATTCGCAGAGTTTGGCAAGCCTTCTTGATTTGCTTTAGCTGATAATGCCAGCATCGCTGTCCCAAGAGCCAATAGTATTTTTTTCATTGTTCCCCCTGTTATAAAAGCCTGAATGGCTTTGGAAGGAATCATTTCCAAGTTACATGCCAATACTAAAAAGACTACAGTTTAGTTAATGCCCACCATAAGTCAGAGTCGGCCAAACATGGCCATTCTTATTTATATTGCTCACGGCAAGCGGCCATCATTGGCCTATTCAAGTATTTCACTTTATTTTTCCGGTCAAAGTTGGCCACATCGCTATTCCATAGGGTAAATTTTGGAAAAATAGTTAAAAAATTAGACGGTTTCGGCTCATAGCACTTTCGAAGTGTTCGATTAAAACAACTTATTTCATGCATACGTTCAATGAATCCCGGCATCCGTCATTTTATAACACTCGCTCCGTATCGCCAGTCACACTAAGGGCACACCTGCCCATAGTGATTTAGAATCATTGAAACTATTTTTACAACAATTGGAACTAAGATGCTCAACGCAATTTTTGTATTTATCTTCAATGTAAAACCAAATCTCTTTTTAAATAAGAGAAGATTGATTTCCAAAAATGTTTGATTTTTTCCGTTTAACTGAGTGCTCATTAGCACCTCCCTTCACAAAGCTGAGGGAGTGCGCAGGGAGAGCTCAGATAAACGATCCAATAGTCTTCTAAAAAATTCAGATCTTCTAAACACGGCCCTGAAAAATCTTGAAACTTTCTCTTTAAAAAAATCACGCCAGCCGCGAGCGGCTGTCATGATTTTTGATCGGCTACGCCTTACAGAGAAAGAAAAAAGACAAGACTTCTAGAGATTTCTATTTTTCCCCCGCCAAGCAAGCTTGGTGCGTCCCCGGCGGGGGAAAAAATGTTTTTAAGAAAACAAATTCAAAGGAGAAAAAAATGAACAAATACGACGCACTAAAAATTCTTGGTATTCAAGAAAGCACTATCACGGACGAATTAGTTAAGAATGCTTACCGAAAAGCCTCTTTAAAATATCACCCTGACCGAAATCCTGCCGGAAATGAAATGATGAGGTTAATTAATGAAGCAAAGGAAGCTTTAAAGGGTGAGTCCTTTCCTTTCGAATATAAAAGCGAAGTAGGCTACGATTATGGCGATGAAATCAATACAGCACTGAATAAAATCATAAATCTTCAAGGCTTGGTAATTGAAGTGTGCGGCGCTTGGGTGTGGGTCTCAGGGAATACTAAAGAACATTGGCAGACTTTAAAAGAGGCCGGTTTCAAATTCTCGCCGCCAAAAAAAATGGTTTATTTTAGACCACATTATGCAAGCTCTCGTCGATTTAAAAAGGATGGGCTTTCTATGGACGAAATTCGCGGCAAATACGGCGCCGACAATATTAAATCTTCCAAAACTTTCTATCTTCCGGCTCACACGTAAGTGAGCCTTCACAAAAAAAGGAATTTTATGACGTCTGAACAAATTCAAAATTTAGTAAAAAAACTAGAACCTTTTTTTATCGGTTTTACTGCTGTAGAAAATCGTCTTAAAAATTCAAATGGCATGGAGCTAGTTTTTAAAGAAGACTGGAAAGGCCAAACAATTGTCATTGGCCTACATGCAAAGCACGGCCACTCAATAGGATGTTCATTTTCTAAACCCCTAGAAAAAATATTCAAAGACATTCGCCGCAGACTGATGCCCGCGTATCACGCCGACTTTTTTGAAACAAAAAAAGAAAAAATCGAACGAACAGAATTTGAAGAAGCTGAAAAACTAAAACTCAAGGCACTCGCATTTGAAATTGATGGAGAAATCTGCCGCGACTACGGCCACAGATACTCAGGAAATTCGGAATATGTAAAAGCAAACAACGTTTCGATTTATCAAACTTACAACGGAAGGTATGAGGTTCAATTGAATCTAAGTTATTTCGACGCTATGAAGATGGCTAAATTTTTAAAAGATTTCACACTTGTCGATCTTACCAAGGTCGAGATTGACCTCTCGAAGTAGATAGAATGAAAGTTGCTTTCTCATCCTCAATATGTGGCTTTTCAAACATAAAATGGGATGTTCCATATTGATATTCTATATTTTATCCCGTAATTATATACACTTATGTTTTAAATTACATGACTTTTAAATAATTTCCTTTACATTTTTACGGTTTTGTCCGATACTAGCATTGGAGGAACTAAAACAATATGAATGCACTAGAAAGAATGAAAAGACATTTAGTTCCCGGTCAAGCGTATCGCAGAAGCGAGCTTGCTGCGCTGTCGTCTAACGTTGATAGAAATCTTCAATCACTAGTTAGCGAAGGATTCCTAAAAAAACTCTCTACAGGGCTTTACCTTGCTCCAAAAAAGACTGCGTTTGGAGACGCCTTACCTGAAGAGAATTCTTTACTGGAAACGTTTCTAAATGACGATCACTTCGTCGTCTATAGCCCAAGTCAGTTCAATTCTTTAGGCCTTGGCGCTACCCAGCTTTACAACACCAGAATAGTTTTCAATCGAAAGAGAACAGGCGAACTATCCGTTGGGGGCAGGACATACTCATTTAAGCTCTGGCGTGAAGCGCCCAAAGCATTGTCAGAAGAGTTTCTAGTCGTTGAGCTATTAAATCGCATAAATGAACTTGCTGAAGATCGCGAAGCGCTACTTGCAAAGCTTCGAGAAAAGCTTCCGACTTTCAATAAAGCAAAATTGCATAATGCTGCAAATCGTTTTGGTACTCTATCAGCACAGAAGAAACTAAAAGCTCTGCTCCAAGACCAACAAAAGGCTCTGTAAAAATGTCGATTTTTCTTCATGAACATCCAGACTTTAAGGATCTATTAGAAATAGTAGCAACCGAACAGAAAATTAACGATCCTTATCTTGTCGAAAAAGATTACTGGATCATGCATTGTCTTTGGGGATTGGCAGATTTAGGTCTTAAATTTGAATTAAAAGGCGGAACTTCCCTTTCAAAAGGTTACAAATGTATCAACAGGTTTTCGGAAGATATAGACATAAGAATTCATCCTCCTACTGTATATAAAGAGCCACTGTATTTTGGAAAAAATCAACAAGATGATAAACATATCGAGTCACGCAATAAATTTTTCGATTGGATTCTAAATTTTCTAGATGGAAAAATTCATGGCCTTACTTCTGTAGTTCGCGATAATAATTTTGATGACGAAGATTCCAGAAGTTGCGGCATTAGATTAATTTACAATTCACACTTCGGGACACCCAAAGGTGGATTGAAAGAAGGTGTGCTGTTGGAAATTGGCTTCGATACGACGACACCAAACCAGCCACTACATATTGGCTCTTGGGCTCTCAACAAAGCTCAGAAAACACCTGGAGTTGAGGTCAAAGACAACAGTGCAAAAGGTGTCGTTTGTTATGAGCCCAAGCACACTTTCGTTGAGAAACTTCAAGCAGTTGTTAAAAAATTTAAGCAATATAAAGATGGAAAGACTGGGAAAGGAAACCTTCCCGAAAACTTCATTCGTCATTATTACGATTTGTATCAGTTGATTGATCGAGAAGATGTTCAATCATTTATTGGAACTTCACAATACAAAGACTTTAAAAAAGAGCGATTCAAATCGCTAGATAATAAAGTTTCAAATAGCGATGCATTTAAGTTGTCTAACGCGGATGACAGAATTCTTTTTGAAAAAGAGTACAATCGTAGTTCGAATTTATATTACAAAGGCCGCCCAACATTGGACGAAATTCTAAATAGAATTGCCAAAGACCTAGATCGTCTATAGCAATTCTTCGCATCCAAAAGTGCATACTCTGATAATCCAGAAATGACCTAACTTGGAAAATCAAGCTTAAATCAGATTTGGCAAAAGAACCGTAAATTTTTGAAAACGGTTTTCAACAGAAAGAGCCTCCGAATAATCAACGAGGCTCTTTCTGCTTTTGCATTTTCACACTACGCCACTGTTTCGTTTTTGACCTCAAAATGGTGCTGTTTTAAAAAGCCCAGGTACTCAACCGACATTGTAAACCCGAGAAAATCGCGTTTTGAAATCGGGCCATGGATTTTAATATATTTTTGGCGCAATTGTTCCATTCGATCTTCATTAGTTAAGGATTGCTCTTGCAGCATTTTAATATGCTCAGGCTTCAAAATCGAGAGCGCGAAATTTAACAATTCGTGCTTCTTAATTTTGCGGCCGATGGTTTTCTTATTTGCCTCAAGTAAAATTTCCTTTGCACGGCTGGTGAATGTTTTTGAAGCTCGTTTGAGCTTTGGCTTTGAATTATTTTTGATGTTAGTTTTTACGATTTCAGATTTAGCAGTTTGATTCATTTCTTCCATGTTTTGGTTCTCCATTTTGTTTTTTTAATTTGTAATTCGATTTCAAATTATCGAAAGTTGTCTAGTAGCGCTTTTACAGCTCGAAGTTTGTCGTTGTCCAAATGAGCGAGGATTTTGTGACAATCCTGTAGGACTTCATCGCGCAACAAAGGAGCCTCTTTCATTTCTCTAAACTGATCCATCGTGAATCCATAGCTTCGCACTAAAAGCTCAATTTTTTCGGGCGTAATTTCTACTCTTCCATTTTCGATATGATCAATGCAACTTCGGTGAAGATCACATTTTGCACCGGCTTGCGGCTGTGAAAGGTCTGCCATATTTCTCATGGTTCGCAAAACACGAGCCTCTTTTGAGATTTGCTTTTGATACTTTCGTCCATCCTCACGGGGAACATTTTTAGGTTTAAAAATGTAACGTGGTGAAAGTTCGGGAAGTTCTTTTTGCCCCTCAAAAAATTCAACAAATTCAATCCAGGTATAGCGATAACGCCGGACCAAAGCTTTCTTTTGCTCAACTGTTAATGTTGCGCGTCCGTTTTCAAAGCGTTCAATTGCCTTTTCTCCTCGATCGATAGATTCGGCTGCGACTTTTCGAGAAATCTTTCGAAAAATTCTCATTCTCCGAAGGACTATTACATCTTTTGGGACGGCCTTGGTTATAGCTTTACCTTTATGAATTACCTTTAGTTCGCCCAGTTCCATATATTCCTCCTTTGGATTTGGTCTGGCTACGATCTGATTTTTGATATGGATTTGTAAGACCTTACGGGCAAGGTGTTGCTCAGAAAAATTCTTTTTGAATTTTGAGGGTTTAACACCATTGAAGGACAAAAGTAGCGTTCTTGAAAAACTCAAAAACACGACGTTTTCAAACAAGCCAGTAACAAGCCGATGAAAGAAATTTGGTGAAATGTCAGGAAATAATCTTAAGCTGAAATCGAATCTAATGAATTCCGATATTTGTAGTGATGTCGCGGGGATAAAAAAACGCTCCAAACCCCTTTGGGGAATTTGGAGCGGGAGACGGGGCTCAAACCCGCGACCTATGCCTTGGCAAGGCATCGCTCTATCAACTGAGCTACTCCCGCATAATGCGTCGTGAAGCTAATCTTTAGTATTGAATTCAAAAGCTGTCAATGCTTAAAATCAAATGGTTGTGATACAAAATGAAACTAAAATTTTGATTTATTTATATGCAAAAAAAATCTCGGTCATTATCGGGATTGCTGTTTGTGTGTACATCGCGGGCTACATTTCCGGCCTGTCTCGGTATCAACCTGAGACTATCAAAGTAATTTTAAACGATCCTAGCTCTATTCTGCAGAGATCTTGAGCACTTAATCCCTATTTCCGGCCTTAACTTTTCATCCAGTTCTCCGACATAACAGAGGGAGATTTTGCGTGAGAAAAATGAATTTATCTGTCTTGTTTTGGGCTCTAGCGGGTTTCAGTTTAACACTAGCCGGCTTATCATTCACCGGCCTCTCGCCGCAAATGTTGGTTTTAAGTCACGTGGCCTGTGTTCTAGTTTTAAGCACATTGTACTGGATAAAATCCCATAAACAAAACAACGACGCTGAAACACAGAACGATTCCAAACAAGACGAAATCAACTCCCTTCGCGAACGCACTCGCAACACCATGGAATCATTACTAGGTTCCGTCCAAGCCGTAATGGCCAACTCGGAACGCTCAACGTCCGACATCGAAAACTTAAACAACTTGGTTCAGACAACCTCTGAAAATGCAAAACAAGCTGCGATGCTTTCCCACCAATCGCGCACGACAGTTGAATCTAGCGTTAAAGCTATTTCAGAACTGTATTCATCAATGAATGAAGTGTCACAATCGTCTAAAAAAATTACAGAAATTCTAAGCATGATTGAAGACATCGCATTCCAAACAAATCTTCTAGCCCTAAATGCTGCGGTAGAAGCCGCGCGCGCAGGCGAACAAGGCAAAGGTTTTGCGGTCGTGGCCGAAGCCGTTCGTAACTTAGCTCAAAAAAGCAGTTCTGCCGCAAAAGATATTTCATCATTAATTCAAGAGACAACAATGAATATCAAAAAAGGCTGCGATCAAGCACAAAACTCGCAGCAGCTTTTAAACAGCATTCTTTCAGGAAGCCTAAAAGTATCCGATATCAACAACGAAATTTCGCTCTCTAGCCAAGAACAAGCCACAAACACACAGAATTTACGCGCGCTACTATCTGAACTTGTTATGTCCCAACAAGACATAATCAAACAAATCCAAGAGGGAACAACAGGTACACCTGTAGTCGCGGCTACGCCAGTTAAAAAATTCGAACGAGTGGTAAAAGAAACCACATCAACTCCGGTCGCTGAACCAGTGGCCATCAAACCAAAAAACAAGTTCACGTCTCGCCCCGCTGTAAACACTAAATCTAAAGCAGAAAAAGCAGCAGCCCCGGTGATTGCACTCCGTTCTGAGAAAGCCAAACCGTCAAAACAGGTGACGCTTAAAAAACCAGTGGACGCTAAACTAGCAGAACCGACACCGCCCCAGGTAGTGACCGATGTTAAAGCCGAAACTGCGGCCGAACCCGCTAAAGCCGCGCCTAAGAAAATCGTTTTAGAGCCTAGTTTAACATCTAAGCCTAAAACATCGAAAACGCCGCAGGAACTAATCCCATTTGATGAGGATGAAGATCGCTTAAAACTAACCAAAGCGTCTGATTTTTAATTCATTTCTAAAGTCTTTGGGTGACTCAAATAGTCTAATTTGTTAATCGTTTAGAACTATGCGAGTTGTCCATTTATTATCACAAGTTGAACTCACCGGCGCCGAAGTGTACGCCGTCGACCTTACGGACGAGCTTATTAAACGCGGACATACGTGTTATATCGTCAGTGATAAAATTCATAAGCGCACAAAAGCTTCGTTTGTTCCATTACCCATTCACAATGCGTCGTTTGCGCGTCGCCTGCGCAGTATTATTTTCCTGCGTCGGTTTATTAAAAATAATGGAATCGACGTTATACATGCCCACTCACGCGCCGCTGTTCGCGTGGGCTTTTGGGCAACACGATTCAGTCGATGCGCCTTGGTATCAACGCTGCATGGAAAACAACATTATTCGTACTCTAAAAAACTGTTTAATATCTACGGTGAAAACATTTTAAGCGTATGTGAAAACATCAAAAAGCATTTTGTTCAACAGTTTGGCTTCCACGATGCGCAAGTTCAGATTGCTCGTAATTTTCTAAATACAGATTATATCGACTCTTTGATCCCAACATCCATTACAAGCATCGACACGACGATCACGGTTTCTTTCCTGGGCCGCACCTCCGGGCCAAAAGGCTTAAATTGGGCCAATCTGATTAATAATCATGTCGAAGCCTGGATGACTAAATTTCCAAACGTAGTGTTTCAATTCGGAGGCGGCGAAGTTTCGTATTTAAGCGATGCGACTCAACAAAAAATTAAGCGCTTAACTTTGGCCTACCCAAATCAGTTTAAATTTTTAGGAAAACTTGACCAGCTCTTTCAAACGATTGCGAGTTCCGATTTAGTTTTTGGCTCAGGTCGCATCGCCATTGAAAGCATATATCTGCAAAAACCAGTTTTAGCGATCGGTGAAGAATTATACTTGGGTTTAGTTACCCCAGAAAATTTCAACCATTGTGCCGAATCGAACTTTGGTGATATCGATTATCAAACTAAATACGCCGTAAATTTTGATGCGCTCAAAGCAGAACTAGAAATATTACTTAGTCACCCTGAACAGATTAAAAACATTCCAGTCGCGGCGTTAAAAGAAAAAACAGCTTCGTTTTTTAATCGCACCCATGAAGTCAATCAAATCACGGATATATACGAATGGGCGCTATTTAAACGTCGAGTGAAGAACAACATTCCTATTTTAATGTACCATCAAATTGTGGACCCTGGATTTACCTCGCCTCACAAAATATACGTTACCGAACAGCGCTTTGATGAACACATGGACTTTTTAAA
This sequence comes from Bdellovibrionaceae bacterium UBA2316, assembly GCA_002345205.1. Taxonomy (GTDB): domain Bacteria; phylum Bdellovibrionota; class Bdellovibrionia; order Bdellovibrionales; family Bdellovibrionaceae; genus UBA2316. The sequence continues at coordinate 10,743 of DDVI01000075.1, forward strand.
AGCGTCTGGCTTCCAAAGTCTAACTTTCAAAGACTTACTGGATTACAAATCAAATCCCGATCGCCCGTTTCCTAAACGGCCCGTGATCGTTAGTTTTGATGATGGTTACGAAAACAATTATCTTAAAGCCCTTCCTATTTTGAAAAAATATGGAATGAAAGCGGTATTTTATTTGCTTACAAATCCTCACAGCCATAACCACTGGGATGCCGATTCAAACGCACCCCAATTAAAGTTAATGACTGCGGAACAACGCAAAAGTTTAGCCCTTGAAATGGAAATCGGCAGTCATGGATTTGATCACAAAAAACTATCAACAATGACAGAAGCCGAGGCCGTTCGCGAATTCGAGGACTCTAAAGCGGCATTAGAAAACGAATTTGGCACCCCTATTTTGAGCTATGCCTACACCTATGGCGATCGCTCAGAGCGCGATATTCAGCTCGCCAAGCGCGCGGGTTACAGGTTTGCCGTTAATACCACTCGCGGGGTTCTGCATTTTGCCGACAACCCACATAACCTGTTCCGTGTTTCTATTTTTCCAACCGATACCATCAGCGATTTAAAACGAAAGACCAAATCGTGGTACCGTCGCTATTACTATTTCAAACGCAAAGAATAGCGACGAACTTAAGCTAAAGAAAAAACAATCGATACGCCTGATTAATCACCACGGCCCCCACATAGGCCACTAGATTGAGCACAATCAACTGCGTCCATGCAAATTTAGCCGATCCAGATTCACGAATCTGCGTTGCGACCGTCGTCATACATTGAAGTGCAATCATGAAAAAGAAAATCAATCCCAGCACGCTCCCTACGGTGAAGATAGGCGTACCGTCGGCAAACTTTGCTTGATTCATAATCTGGAGCAGGTCTTTTTCCTGATGTTCTTCATCCGCCGTCACTTTAAACGTTACGGCCATCGTCGAAACAAAAACTTCTCGTGCGGCAAACGCGGAAATTAAGCCCACACCAACGCGCCAATCTACACCCATCGGTTTAAATACGGGTTCCATCACCTGACCCAGTTGACCAATATAGCTTTCCGCTAGTTCTGGCGCCTGACTATTTACACGCGGAAACTGAGCCCCTAGCCACAAAAGAACCGCAAAGAAAATAATAATTGGACCTGCGCGCGTGATATACGAGCGCGTTTTAGATAACGCCTGCTTAATGATAATGCGAATACGAGGTCTGCGATATAACGGCAATTCCATCATAAAGAATTGATCTTTCGATGGCTTTACAAACTTTGACAGAATCAACGACGCCACAGCACCAAAAAACAATGACAAGAAATATAAACCCGCAAACACTAATCCAATTAGGAAGGCATTGTCAGGAAATAAAAATAATAATAGCAACCCATACACAGGTAAACGCGCCGAACAGCTCATCATGGGGATAATGAACGAAGTTATAAAACGATCTCGCTTTGAAGAAATGTTTCGAGTCGCCATGAGCGCCGGTACGGCACACGCAAAGCCCGACAATATCGGAACGAACGATCGCCCCCCTAATCCCATTTTTTGCAGAGGATGATCAATTAAAGCGGCAGCTCGCGGTAAATACCCACTGGATTCCAGAAACCCTAGTCCCAAAAACAGGAATAAAATCTGGGGAACGAAAACAAGGACCGCAGCAAAACTCGCCACAATACCTTGCGATAAAAATGTCGCCAAGAAAGAGTCCGGAAACGCAGTTTCAATCTGTGTACTGACGTAGCTAAAGCCCGCCTCAATCAAATCTGAAAACGGCGCCGAGAACCAAAATAAAGAAGCAAACAACAGCGTCATGATCCCGAAGAAAAATACAAAGCCCAATTTACTTAAGAGCCATGAATCTAATTTCTTGGTAAATCCATAAATATCATTTGTATTTCCTTTGCGTGTGACTTTTTCGACTTCTTCCATCGCATCAATACGGGCTCTTTGAAAATCCAAATACGTCCACGAAATTTTCTTTCTTGGTTTTTCAGACACAGTGAGCGGTAAACCCGCAATTAATTTATCTATGCCTTCGCTCGTTTGACCGTTAAACACGTAAACAGCCACACCGATATTTTTTGATAAGGCCGCAAAATCAATTTGGGTATTCTGTTCTTTTAACAAATCAGCCATCGTTACAACGATTGAAAAATCAATCGAGGCTTGCTTCATTTGAAACACTAAAGTCATTTGACGTTCTAAATGAACCCCATCGATTACTAAAATGCAGTGCGCTTTGTTCGTTTGTTCGTTATCATATAAAACTTTGCCGGTAACGATTTCATCCGGACTTTTGGGAATCAAACTGTACGTACCAGGTGTATCTACGAACGATTTATTGGTCCCGTGCTTAAGGTCAATCGAACCCATTGAGTATTCAATTGTTGACCCCGGGTAATTGACTGTTTTGTAATTAGATCCCGTCAACCAGTTATAAAGAGTTGTTTTTCCACTGTTAGGTTGGCCGACCAAAACATATGTGTGACTCATACAAGCTCCAAACGTTGAAACTCTTCATCCCTTAAAGCGACGTATATCATGGTTGAAGACACAATCCAGGGACCACCGAACGGCATTCGTTTTTCTACAATCACCTCTAAGCCTTCAACAAAGCCCAGATCATACAAACGATCGGTGATTTCCGCGTTTTGGTCAGATTTTAAAATCTTTTGAATTTTATAAGAACGATTAAACTCTATGGACATGGGCGGACTTTATCATGCCGGCGACTTTGAAATTAATCAATATTTCAGATTCCCGAGTTAATGAAAATCAATTGAATAGACCTTACAGCGTCGCGGTTGTACTGGCGCCTTGACCCCGTGTTTCCTCTACAGAAACCTGTACTTTTTGCACACCGTGAACCTTAAATTCTTGGATAAAATAGTTCGCTAGCACCTGGGACAGCTGTTCAACCGACGTGTTCGTGACCGGCAACCTAAGTACTTCGTTTTTGGGAAATACATAAAAGCGCTCACGAAAGCGAACTTCTAACGATGGGCCGTTTTCGGTAAATTTCATATCTTCGTGATTAGCCGGCAACAAAACCATCTCGTCCCACTGGTCCAATTTGGCTTTAATGGTTTTCTTAAAGACATTAAAATCTACAAAGTAACCTTCTTTAGATAGTTCTTCTTCCTGAGGCACCGTTATATTCACTTTAACTTGATAATTATGCCCATGAAGGCGTTCCGCCGATGTTTTATTAAAGATCAGAAAATGGGCCGAAGAAAATTTGAAATTTTGTTTATGTAAGTGCAGAGTAGTAGTTTCCATTTGCCGCCCCAGCTTAAAAAATATATGAGTACCTTATATGATAGAGATTAAAAAATCATTTGAAATCGAATCTGCACGATTTCTGCCTAACCTACCAAAATCCCACCCCTGCTCGCAAACCCACGGCCACAGCTTTAAGATCACTCTCAAACTACAAGGCAAGATGGATGAAAAATTAGGCTGGTTAATCGACTACAACGATATAGCAAAAGCAGCGGGCCCAACGTTAAAAAAGATCGACCACAAACTTCTAAACAAAGTCGAAGGCCTAAACAACCCAACAACTGAAAATATTACTATCTGGCTCTACAAAAAACTAAAGAAACAATTACCAAGCTTAGTTCAAGTCATCATAAAAGAAACTAGCGACACAGAATGCTCCTACCCTAGTATCCCTTAACCAGTCCCTGCCCGACTTTAACGACTTTCTTAATGTCTAAGGAATCTTTATAAAGCCCCATCATCTCTTTGTTGTACAAAGCGACAATGGTGCTGCCCATTCTAAACATCCCAAGCTCTGCCCCTTTTTCAATGGGAATCGGCTGCTCATACACCTTATTCATCGTCTTTAATTTCCAGTTTGTGAAAATCTTGCGATCAAAGCTTAAAATGATAGATCCAACATTCGTTGCACCGACAAACACTACACCGACAGGTCCATTTTCAGTTGCGATCTCTACATAAATACGTTCGTTTTCGGCATATAATTCGGGAATATTTTCAAGTGCCCATTGATTCACGGGCCACAGGTCGCCCGTACAATATTGAATTTGCGTGATGAAACCCGTTACTGGGGAATGAACGCGGTGGTAGTCTTTGGGCGAAAGATAATACGTAAGAAAATAACCATCGGCATATTTTTCTTTTGCGTCTGGAATTTGAATTAATTTTTCCACGGTGAAGTCTTTGCCCTTGGCCTGAATCATCACAGTGCCATCTATAGTTCCATGTTGGGCAATCACTGAATCGCTCGGGTGCACAACGGGAGCTGCAGACAAAGGCCGTGCAGAAGGCTTTAAACGACGAATAAAGAACTCACCTAATGAGTTGTAATCATAATAAGGAAATTCGGTTTCATGAAGATTGATATTAAAAAAACGTGCGTACGCGTAGTTGATCTGAACCTGTAATGGCTTAGGAAATTTTTTAAAAGCCCATCGGCCTACAAATTTACTCAAACGCTTTCTTGGTAAAACTTTTAAAATCCACATAGGAAGGATTCTATAGACTTGACTAGGTCGCTGTCAAAAGACTATCCCGTTTTAATGACAAAAGTTTTCAAAGATATCAAAGTGGGTCTAGATGAAGATATTAATGAAAAGCTTGAGTTATTATCCCCTCATTTCAGTGATTACCGAATTCTTAAAAAAAGCGTAGATGCGCGACAGCGCCATAACCCTCATTTCGTTTACAGTATTGAAGTTGCGGGTGAAAACGAAACACTCTCAAAAATAGAGTTCCAACTAGAACGCTTAAACAAAACCATCACGACTAAGCCAATCATCGTCGGCAGCGGACCCGCCGGTCTTTTTGCAGCTCTGCGGTTGGTAGAGCGCGGCATTCCCTGCCTGCTTTTTGAGCGCGGATCCATCGCTGAAAAAAGAATCATGGGAATTAACAAGTTTTGGCGTTACGGCGAATTAGATCGTCGAAACAACGTCTGCTTTGGCGAAGGCGGCGCTGGCTTGTATTCTGATGGAAAACTTATTACGCGAATTAAATCGTCGCATATTCCATACGTGATGAATCGCCTAGTACAATTTGGTGCGCCGGCTGAAATTGAGTTCTTATCTAATCCCCATGTAGGTAGCGATAAAATCCGACGAGTCATTCCAAAAATGCGTGAATTCCTCAGAAAAAATGGGTGTGAGTTTTATCACGACACTCAAATCGTTGATTTTGTAAGCGACGCCAATTCCATCAAAGGAGTCGTAACTGAACACGACCAGACGTTTTTATCTGACCACGTAGTTTTAGCCACAGGACATTCCGCAGAGGATGTTTTTCACTCGCTTGAAAAACATGGCGTAATGATGGAAGCAAAATCGTATGCACTGGGATTACGTATCGAACACCCACAGGCGGCAATTAACAAAATCCAGTATCGTGATCACTTCGCTCATCCAAAATTAGGCAGCGCTAATTACAAATTAACCTACCACGATCACGATTCGAATACGGGCGTCTATAGTTTTTGTATGTGCCCAGGTGGATTCATTTTATCAAGTGGTACGGAAATCGATGGCCTCGTGTGCAATGGGATGAGTAACTTTAATCGCAACTCTCAATGGGCCAACAGCGCCATCGTCGTAACCATTGAGGCCGGAAAGGACACATCGAAAGATTTTTGGGGCGGAATGAAACTTCGCCGAGACATTGAAACCAAAGCGTTTAAATCCGTACAGGCCGCAGGTGGCACCAAGCAATTACCGGCGCAAAAAATCACAGACTTTATCAAAAACAAAGCAGGGGCCACGATCCCTGGCTCTTCTCCATCCGGAGTCGTCGGCGTAAACCTACAAACACTGCTTCCCAAAAAGGTGAACCAGTTTTTACTAAAAGGTCTAGAAAATTTCGATACAAAAATGAAGGGTTTCGTTATTGATCAGGCACAGTTTTATGGCGTCGAAACACGCACCAGTTGCCCGATCCGTGTGACTCGTGATGAAGAATCTCTTCAGAGTGTATCACATAAGAATCTATACCCGACGGGCGAAGGTGCCGGATACGCCGGTGGAATCACATCTGCCGCATGTGATGGTATTGACGTAGCTGAAAAAATCTATCAATCTTATATCTAGATGAAAAAAGTTGCACGCTTCAGTTCGCAAACCACAGCCCACTTAGCTAAAGAAGCTTTGCTTAATCGTGGCATTAACTCAGAAATCGTTGGATCAAAAGAGTACGCCTCAATCGTTGTGGGCGGAGACCACGGTCGTTACGAATTAATGGTGGATTGGTCTGACGAAACAGAAGCCTTACGCATCATCAAAGAATTTGAAGCTTCGGATACGGCCTCTTCGGAACCGCTGCCCGTTTCCGCTGGTTCCGTTTTAAGAAAAGCGATTGTTATGGCGTTACTGGCGGCTGTATTTATTCCTGTCGTTTTTAACTATGCGTCTCTTAAAAACTTAGCTCAGTATTTAAAAATCGAAACAAATATAACCAAAAAAATTATCTTCGGAACCATCGTTATTGCATTGCAGTTTTTAACAGTCATATTCCTTTACTACGCAATTAAATCTTTAACGACCGACGTGCCTCTGTCATATTTGGAAGAGTTAAGAAACTGACCCAGTATTCTACGGCTAGGAATCGAATAATGCTAACGAATTTAAACATTTAAACTCGCTCTTAGGGCGCAGTATTGATTCCAATATTCACTCTCAAAGAAACCCTAGACGCCTAAGGACCGCTGGAATGTATGTCCAGTCAATGTACGTGCCGTAGTTAGCACCCGATAGGCCTTTCTGTACCCCACCATCATGAATGCCTACAACTTCTAATGAAACCGCATCAACGATGGCGGCGCCACTGCTACCTGGGTTAGTATCGCAGGAATGGTGAATCGCGTTTACATTCAAACCGTAGGTTAAAGCCCGACCGATGTCACAGGTACCCGACCACGTTAATGGGCTTTTAAAGGGATGCGAGAAAATAGTAACTCGTGTTCCTAATGCCGGTCGACCTTGAGTTCTAATTTTCACAGAGGCTCGCGGTGGGTTGTCTACGCGAAATAGCGCATAATCTTTTTGGTTATTTAATTCCAACACTAAAACTTGGCGGCAGTTACTAACCGCTGATGGCTGACGTCCATCACGCACATTCCAGAATACCTGGATACCATCACACGACGTACGGTATTTGGCCACTTTAGCCGCATCAAAACAGTGCCCTGCTGAAACGACTAAACCATTTCCGATATGAGTTCCCGTACAACCCATCGACATCAATCCCACTGATTCTGCAATTTGACGATATTTAAACGGAATATTCAACATGTTTGCGTCAACTAGCTTCATAGCATTCGATCCAACAATTATTCTATTCATTACGATCTGTTGATTGATTTGCGCAAAAGCACTGAATGATACAAATACAGCTAGAACTAAAAACGTAACCTTCATGTCTCCCCCCAAACACAGCTGGTATTAGAAAACCAAGTAGCTTATCCCCAACAGATGTGTCCAAAGTTCTATAAAAGAAAAATTTCCGTTTTGGTACTGATTTATTTGCGACCATTTCGTTCGATAGTTCAAACCCCAACGATCATTTAATTTGTAGCGCGCCTGTAATTCGTACTGTTGAGAGCCGTAGTTTTGCAAATTTTTTGTATCTTTATCATTGAAGAGCGATATAAGCGAGTACCCGACACCTAAATATAAACCCCAATTATGGGTACTATAAACCGACACCATCAAATTCATGTACGTTGATGAAAATAATACCTCTTGTCCGACAGGAAACGGATACGAAGAATCATTGCTCACCATGGAAAAATTATAGTTTCCGATACTCATATAGCTGGGAAACGGCACCTGATCTATCGGCTGAAAAAAAACGTTCAATGCAAAACCATAGGAATTAGGATTTTTCTGATTTGAAAACTGACCCGACACCATCGTTGGGCCCGTATATATATCGGCGCTGAAAAAGTTTTTTAACCGATAGGACGATGTTACTACATCTGTTGACTCCGTCGTCGCAAACGCCGACGTCATCATCAGAAACAATCCTAAAGTGAATAATTTAAAATTAAACATTTCTACGATACTCCCCACCGACTTCATATAAGGCCTGAGTCATTTGGTATAAACTACAGTGACGTGCAGCTTTCATTAACGATGCGAAAATATTCTCACCTTTTAATGCCGTTGCCTTTAAGTCCGCCAATAATTTAGCGGCTTCTGTTTTGTGTTCGGCTTGCAACATAGTTACGCGATCTAGCTGCAATTGTTTTTCTTCGTAACTTGCACGTGCCAGTTCAATCTTTGGTGGAACGTAATCCGCCTTCAGAGTCGCTGGATCGATAAATGTATTTACACCAATAATCGGAAGCGTTCCATCATGCTTTAGCTTTTCATAGTACAACGATTCTTCTTGAATTTTCGATCGCTGATACTGTGTTTCCATCGCGCCCAAAACACCACCGCGTTCATTAATACGCAAGAATTCTTCAAGCACGGCCTCTTCCACCAGATCTGTAAGTTCCTCAATATAGTAACTACCTTGAAGTGGATTTTCATTTTTCGTGTTACCGAATTCCCGGTTGATTATCATTTGAATCGCCATCGCACGACGTACAGATTCCTGAGTCGGCGTAGTGATCGCTTCATCGTAAGCATTAGTATGCAAACTATTGCAGTTATCTTGAATTGCCAGAAGTGCTTGCAAAGTTGTTCGAATATCATTGAACGCAATTTCCTGCGCATGCAGTGAACGACCGCTGGTCTGAATGTGATATTTTAACTTTTGCGAACGATCGTTAGCTTTGTATAAGTCTTTCATCGCTATCGCCCAAATCCGTCGAGCCACGCGGCCTAACACCGTGTACTCTGGATCCAAACCATTTGAAAAGAAGAAACTCAAATTAGCTGCAAAATCATCGACATTCATGCCGCGATTTAAATAATACTCAACAAACGTAAAACCATTCGACAGCGTAAACGCCAATTGGGAAATCGGATTCGCTCCCGCTTCTGCAATATGGTAACCCGAAATACTGACCGAGTAGAAATTCTTAACACTCTTCTTAACAAAGTACTCTTGAATATCGCCCATCATTTTCAGTGCAAACTGAATCGAAAAAATACATGTGTTCTGACCTTGATCTTCTTTCAAGATATCGGCCTGGACTGTACCACGTACGTTTTTCAACGTGAAGTCCATAACAGCTTGCGATTCATCCGCGTTTAACTTACGGCCTAATTCTTTTTCTTTTTTCACTACTTGTTGATCAAACGCCGTGTTGAAGAAAAATGCCAAGATGATTGGCGCTGGACCGTTGATTGTCATACTCACGCTCGTATTCGGCGAGCACAAGTCAAAACCATCGTATAGTTTCTTCATATCGGCAAGTGAGCAGATACTAACGCCGCTTTCTCCAACTTTACCGAAAATATCCGGACGTAAATCAGGATCTTGTCCATACAGAGTTACAGAATCGAATGCCGTTGATAAACGATGAGCCGTTTCACCTTCGCACAGGAAGTGGAATCGTTTATTCGTACGTTCGGGTGGACCTTCGCCCGCAAACATACGTTTTGGATCCTCATCCGCACGTTTTAATGGAAACACACCCGCGGTGTAGGGGAATTCACCCGGAACGTTCTCTAATTTTAGAAAGCGGAATCGATCACCCCAGTCACGAAACTTAGGGAATACGACTTTGCGAATTTTGCTGCCCGACAATGATTTTGATGTCAGTGCATTTTTGAATTCTTTATCACGAACTTTAAATACCATTTCGTCAGCTTGGTACGTTCTTGTTTTTTCGTCCCAAGACAATAAATCAATGCGTTCCGATTCATCCAGTTTCTTCAAAACGTCCGTGCGGTAATTTTCAATATCCACAGTACTTAATTTATCTTTCAAAGGTGTCGAACAAATACGGCTTAAACTGCCCACGATCGATAAATCTTCCGACAATGTTTGAACACGTCTTTTATAATTACGAACTGAATTCGCAATCTCTAATAAATACTGAGTCCGGTGACCGGGGATCACCGATGAACTAATTCCCGCAATGACTGACTTTTTCTGAGTTTCAGTCAGCGTCCATTTTTTATCAGCGTTCCCAGACTTACCTGTCTTTAATTGGAAGTCCTTAGTTTGCTCCATCATTTCAAAGAAAAGCTGGTTTACGCCGGCATCATTGAACTGTGCTGCCTGAGTCAAGAACACTGGGACTTGAACAGTTTCATCAAATATCTTACGTGAGCGTTTGTATTGCTTCTGAACAGCTTTCTGCGCGTCTAACGAACCTTTGCGATCTGATTTATTAATCGCAATTAGATGGGCATAGTCGATCATGTCAATTTTCTCCAGCTGCGACGGAGCTCCGAATTCACTCGTCATTACGTACAGTGGAATATCGCACAGATCTGTAATTTGTGACGACGCCTGGCCAATACCGCTGGTTTCTGCGATGATTAAATCGAAATCCAGTTTACGATATAAATCAAGAACGTCGATTAGCTGTTTTGAAATTTCAACACCAGAACCACGTGTCGCAAGACTGCGCATAAAAATGCGATCACGCGAAAGCGAGTTCATACGAATACGATCACCTAAAAGCGCGCCGCCCGTTTTACGCTTTGACGGATCTACGCAAGCAATACCTAATTTGAGATTTGGGTAGAAATGCAAGAATCGAAGAGCTATCTCGTCAATCAACGATGATTTCCCCGCGCCCCCAGTACCGGTGATACCAATAACAGGTGGCACATCACCGCTTTTATTTTTAAAGCCCTCTAATTTGTAGTGGGCTAGATCAACCTTATCGCCCATTTCTACAGCGTAGAGTGCGCGACCCAATTCAATTTGCGGGATAGGATCATTTCCAAATGTTTTTGCGTACGCATCGTTTTTAGGGATCCGTTTTGGCGTGATCTGTCTTGGGTCGAAATCACATTCCGTCATGATCAAATTGATCATGCCTTCTAGCCCCATACGACGGCCATCATCGGGATGGAAAATTTGGCTAATTCCATATTTTTCCAACTCGACTTTTTCTTCCCAAACGATAACGCCGCCACCACCGCCGAAAATTTTTACGTGAGACAATCCGCAATCATCCAGAATATCTTTCAGGTATTTGAAGTACTCCATATGGCCGCCCTGATACGAGCTCACACACACGCCTTGCGCCCCCTCTTGGATCACGGCTTTGACTACGTCTTTAACGCTGCGATTATGGCCTAAATGAATCACCTCTGCACCGCTGTCTTGCAAAATACGGCGGATAATATTGATCGTTGCATCGTGACCATCAAAGAGTGCGGCCGCTGTAACAACCCGAATTGGATTCTTATATGTCATCTTCAAATTCCTTTAAGTCTAGTTCCCTTTAAATACCGGTTTTCTGGATTCGATAAATGCCTGAGTTCCTTCACGAACATCATCAGATTGGAATAATTTTGAAAAATTATCGGCTTCATGTTTCAGAGCCGAATCGATATCCATGTCATACACTCTGTTGATTGTGCGTTTCGCACACGAAACCGCCAATGGTCCGCGAGAGAAAATCAATTCCATTTTCTTTTTCGCTTCTGTGACCATATCTTCGGCTGTTTCGAATACACGACTGACTAGACCTAAACGATAGGCTTCATCTGCTGAAATCATTTCGCCTGTGTACACTAATTCACGCGCTTTACGAATTCCCACCGCACGCGCCATACGTACCGTTCCACCGAAGCCTGGGATCAACCCCAAAGAAACTTCTGGCAAACCAAATTTAGCATTTTTTGAGGCGTAAATAAAATCACAGGCAAGAGCCAATTCACAACCGCCACCTAAGGCAAAACCATTTACAGCTGCGATCACGGGGACTTTTAATAGATTTAATTCTTGAAATACAGTTTGACCTTTTTTCGCAAATACTTGAGCCGCGGCTTCGTCCAAAGCGTTTAATTCTTTGATGTCCGCACCGGCTACAAAGGCTTTAGGTCCTTCGCCAGTGATGATCAAACCACGACAATGCTCAAATTCCATTTCAGAAATCTGGCGCAGGAATTGCCCCATTTCATCTAGCACGTCGCCATTTAAGGCATTCAATGCGCTAGGACGATTGATCGTCAATGTCCACAGCGCATTTTCAGTCGTTAATTTGATGTGGTTATATTCATGTCCCATAGTTATAGAATCCTCTTCCTGATTTCTTACCTAACCATCCTGCTTCCACGTATTTCGCTAGCAATGGGCACGGACGGTATTTGCTGTCGCCTAATCCATCATGCAATACGTGCATGATAGAAAGACATGTGTCTAACCCGATGAAGTCCGCTAATGTTAATGGACCCATCGGTTGATTCGTTCCTAACTTCATGGCTTGGTCGATGCTTTCCACATCGGCAATACCCTCATGAAGTGTGTAGATCGCTTCGTTAATCATCGGCATCAAGATGCGATTCACTATGAACCCTGGCATATCCTTTACCGATGGGACAAATGTTTTACCTAATTTTTCAGTTAACTGTTTCATCACTTCGAATGTTTCATCCGTCGTTTGCAAACCGCGAATACCTTCTACTAGTTTCATCAACGGGACTGGGTTCATGAAATGCATGCCTGCGACCTTTTGAGGACGTTTTGTCGCTCCAGCTAGTTTAGTGATCGAAATCGACGACGTATTAGAGAACAAATAAGCTTCTGGTTTGATCAAAGCATCTACGTCCTTAAAGATTTTAATTTTTAGATCGATATTTTCAGTCGCTGCCTCGATAAACACGTCTACATTTTTCAAGTCACCTAACTGAGTCGTTGTTTTGATGCGCGCCAAAGCCGCTGTTTTCAGATCTTCAGTAATTAGGTTTTTAGACGCTAATTTTTCCAAAGACGTCGTAATCGTTTTAACGGCTTTTTTCAGAGATTCGTCAGAAATGTCGCACAGAATCACGTCATAGCCCGTCGCCGCTACGACTTGAGCGATTCCATTCCCCATTTGCCCAGCGCCTAAAACGCCGATGGTTTTCAAATTCCCGATTAAGTTTTGATTAGCTACCACGAAAAGCCCCCTACCAAAGGTTAGTTGAAGCCCATAGTTCTAACCAAAGACAAGTTTTAGGTCAAAAGGTCTTGTGCCCTTAGGCGCCCCGTTAGAAAATAAACTTCAAGGAAAACACATAAAATGAGTTGGGCGCGCACCGTAATTATTGGATCCATTATTAGTACATCCGCTATGGCGTCCCACTTTGAAAAAGGTGCTCCTTTGTTCTACAAAACGCCTCACAGTCAGTTCCCTTCCGGTCAACTTTCTGAAGATGAGCTCGAGTCTAAAAAAATCCGAACTGAAGAAACAAATACCTACCAAGTGATTTGGGATAAACGTGATTTCTTTTTTGAATCTCACGAAATGGCGAAAGATGTTCATGTTTCTGATTTAATTACATCTAATCGCAGTTTTTCGGTAACTGAAAAACGAGATCCCAAATCTAAAGAAATGTTCTACGTTTCAAAAAACGATGTGGTTCGTTTGATCGCCATCCTGTCTGAGGACTGGTTAGAAATTGAAAACTTAAAAACCGGAAAACGGGGTCTGGCTCGCGCTAGTGATTTTGCCGCATTTTCCGAAGATACGGGCCTGGCTCTGACCTACATGGCGACCCTACTAAAAGAAACTCCAGACGATTATTCAAAAATGATCACTACGGTTCCACAAGGCACGCGTCTTAAAGTCATCGAATGGAAAAACGAAAAAATTCGCATTACTTACAACAACCAAACAGGTTATATCGATTCAGGACACGTGATCCTTAAAGCCGATTTTTCATCGTGGATTCTACATAGTAAAAATGGATGGACGGAAGTCAAATATCGTGAAGGCCAAGCCGTTCGATCGAAACAAAACGAACTTCTGAATATCGCCGATATCAAGGCCTACGTTACAGAAAAAAAACGCGCATTCAGTTTGGTTCACAGAGACAACGGACCCAAACTAAAATCAAAACTAGAAATCGTCGATTTAGAACCTAGCCGCTGGGTGGTTTCGCGCTTAGCTGAACATGGTGAAGTCTGGTGGAAAAAACTACGCCCGACCCAAAACACTCAATCTGTAAAAACGCTGAGTGAATTAACGTCATCAGGAATATTCTCGAGTGACATGTCGAGCGATTCACCTAATCGCGGACTTATTTCTTCAAACGGAATCTATCGTACAGAAGACGGTCTAACGTGGGCCAAACTAGATTTCTTTAAAAATGAAAACTGGCCTGTATGTATTACTAAAAATGTTTGGTATGTTGGCGCGTTCCGCAGTTTAGATGATGGTAAAACATTCGAGCCGTTCATTCGCTGGGACTATTTATCTTACTTAGTATCGACGGAACTACAGACCAATCCAAAATTCTTTAAAATCTTGAGCATGGAAAGCCTGAGCCCAAAAGAAATCAAGATTCACATGGATCTTGGATCGAAGAAGGTGACCTTCACTTATAACAGTTATTTAACAACTTGGAAAGTATTGCCAGAAACGAATAAAAAGGTAGCTCAGAACGCAAAACCGGGAATCAAGCTGTAAAACAGCCGTACCCATTTTTGACACTCCTTGAAATTATTCAAAAAAACGAAACAAAGATTCAAAAATAGTATTTTTCAAATATAACAGTTCCCTGATGGGGCGCTTTTTATATTTTCTCATTCTAATAGCTAGCTTTAATGTCACCTACGCTGACGATATCAGTAATTTAGGATGGCCGAAAACCTTGTCTAAACTGTATTTCCAGCTCAATGAAAAACCAAAAAATTATTTCGTATTAGTGTCGCGAATGCCTTCAATTGCTGTTGATTTCCGTACAAATGACGGACTTCACAACTCAATCAATTCTTTTAGTTTTCAAAAAAACTTTCATCCTGGCCATGAAATGATTGGTTGGAAATGCAAAATTGGCACTATGCCATTTGAATCCATGGTTGGCCTTTCTGGAGAATCCGACGATCAACATAAAGACCTTTTAGATAAAGGCTGGGGTTTAACGTCTCTGCTGGCTACGTTTAAAGACGGCTTCCTGCAGGATCCAAATGAACTCGAAGCGCGCTTTCACTATTTCGCCGAAGAAAATGAATTGGCGGCGGCCGAAGGTCGTTCAAAACGAATTTTTCTAATCGCCACTGTGTTAGAAATCACCGAAAACGACTGCGAACGCATTGTAAACGAAACCTTTGAGTTTGTTAATCACATCAACAATCCCGTACAAAATTTCAGCATGATTTTATCACCGGCTCGTTACGAGGGCGCCGGCTGCGGAAGCTTTGCGGCTCATTTTATGGAACGTATTGATAGTGTTAAATCTTTAATTCCACTTTTTCGTCGCCAATTTAATTTACCCAATTATCTTTTTGGCACCGGATCTGCACTTCCTGAAGGCGTGGAAATACCAGAGACGATTAAAAACCTAGCTTCAAAAAAACCTGTATCGAAAATCAAATTAATTTCGTCTTCGTGGACTTCTTCCGCATCACCATACATAAACGTAGAAATTTTGGACCCAGAGCTGATTGTATTCTGGCAGAAATTATTTTTTGATGCTTACTTCGATCAAAACAATTGGACAAAAGAGAAAAAATCATTCAACAAGAACACATTCATCACGCGTGGCGTATGGGAAAGCTCGGAAGATATCTATAACCAGGGACAGAGAAATTTTACATACGTAGCGATTGACAGGAATTATGATGAACGCACGCGCAGTATTTATTCTCATCAAACTCAGTTTATCAAAGACTTGAATTTAACTTATTTTACGTTTTCAAACTTTCCGGGAATTATCCTGGAAAGAAAATAATTCCTAATTAGGAGGGTATATGAAACAAACTATCAAAATGTTTTCGATCTTGGCTCTAATGCTTGGATCTTTAAATGTATTCGCATTAGATAGCAAAAGCGATGTTGGTGCCGTAGTGGGCGGTGTTGTTGGTGGCGTTATCGGAAATCAAATTGGCGGCGGCAGTGGCAATGTACTAGCTACTGGTATCGGTATCATCGCCGGTGCCGTTATCGGATCTTCAATTGGTGCATCGTTAGATCGCGCGGATCAAATGGCTATCAGAGATGCACAAGAGCAAGCTCTATATGCTCCTGTAGGTCATCCTTACTCTTGGGATGGCGCTCGTTATGGTTCACGTTCAGGCGCCCGTGGTCAATTTGTAACCACTCGTGAAGGTTATCACCGTCGTTACCGCAACGAAGTTTGCCGTAGTTACCGCAGTGAGATCTACACACGTGGCCGCACTGAAGTTCGCCAAGGTACTACTTGCCAACGTTCAAACGGTTCTTGGCACGAAGTGAATTCATCAGAAGTTTATTTTAGATAGTTGTCTAGAACAGCTTCCAATAGAGTAATTAATTTACTCCTCAAAACTCCATGGCAGTACGTCATGGAGTTTTTTATCTACGCAATTCTTTGTCTTTAAAAAATAAAAGTGAGTAAAATTCTTTTTTCTCGTTGTCAGCACTAAAGACCCATGCAAAAAAATTGAAACAATTTTACATGGAGTACTATTTAATGAAAACGATCGCAATCGGTCTTCTATTATCTTTCTCTGCATTTTCTTTTCAATCCAACACATGTTCAGACTCTACACATAAGCCAGAGTTAAAAGTTACTTACACCACCAACAACCTAATCGCAGCCGAACGCTACACAAGCGTAGCCCACGTTTCTGCTGTAAAATCTGTCCCGAGCAAAACCTTCCAAGGCGTAACAATTAAGTATTTCCCATTTAGCACTTATTACCCACACTCTGTTTTAGCGGTTTACACACTTGTAGCGGCGAACGGAAAAGAAGTTCCTCAGTTTGCAGTTTACTCAAATCCACCAGTGAACACTGTAGATATCTTAGATAAAAAACTTCAAGGATTAGTGTCTGCGGGTGCCAATGGCAAATTAGTTTTCAGCCAAAAAGTGACAGACCAATTGGCCTACGAAGGCCTTTACGTTCTTAGACAGTGCAAATAATTTTTTAGTTTCAGTAGTTTTTAAAAGGCGTTTTTTTTTGAGAGCGCCTTTTTTTATTTGTTTAAGATTTAGCTCTGTATTTTTCCGGATTTTCAAGAGCATCAGCCATAATTACCCGCGTTTGTTCCATCAATTCTTTTTTTGCGTCAACAGTTAAGCCCTTAGTTTCGATAGGTTCTAAAACATCCAAAATAATTTCATCGGTCCAACGATTCCAATTAGGAATGATGCTGTCTTTAGACATAACACGAGCGGCATTTCTTATGATTACCGGGACTATAGGTGCTGAACATTGGATCGCAAGCACAAACGGACCTGACTTAAAAGGACCTAGTTTTTCTGTTATTTGCCGAGTCCCTTCGGGCGCCAAGGCAAAACGGTCACCGCGGACTATACGTTCTTTGGCTTCGGCATAGACTCTGAATACAGATTCACGCCGTTCACGGTCGATTGGTAAAACACCTACCCGACGAATCGCCCAACCAAACACAGGAATTTTAAACAACTCAATTTTTGAACCAAAGCGAAACGAAGGTAAGTATCCGGACATAGCCCAGATATCAAAATAGCTGGCGTGATTAAAAACATAAATACATCCGATTTTTTTTGGCACACGATCTTCGCCATTCACCTTCACGCGAACGCCAAACATTTTACAGGTACCCGCAGCCCAAAGCTTAATGATGAAGTTATCTATTTTTCTATTATTAAATAAAACATTAAACAAAACGCACGCGGCAGACAGCGTGACTAAATAGATAGGATAAAGCAAAACAAGGATTATCGAACGCAAGCGGATGAACAACAACATGAACTAGGTCCTCGAAAACAAACGGTTTCGGGCCGATTCTTTTTGTCGCTCTTTATAGGAGTCGTGACTAGAAGGCCCACTAATTACTTTTTGATACGATACTTCATCCATGATCTGCACTTCATAGGGATAGAAGAAACTATACATTCTTTTTCCATCCTTATTGATGTGAATTAATTTACGCGTGATAAACTTTATAAACCGAAACTCATCATGAGTTTGCTGATTGAACTTACGGATAATCTCATATTCCTGACGGTTACTTTCTAAATGTCTGATAAAAAAGGCGTTAAAATCTTCGGCACCATTATTATTATATTTATATTGTTCTAGGGATTCTCGAAACAGCTTCACTGGACACAGGTTATTTGACGATTGATCTGGCATAATGTGTGGGAATGAAATGACACTGTTTTCAAGCAAAAACCTTAAAACCGAAAAAACGTCGTAAACATTTTTAACTACAAAACGCACGCCCAGCTTATCAAATACTTTCATAGCCAAAGCATCAGGACGCGCGAGTAGTTTGATAACAGTGCTCGAAGACGTCTTAAATGGTTTGTATTGAAAATCGATCAACTCAACCGCGGGCAATGTCCCCGTCTCGGTCTTTAGGTACTTGGTGTTGGATTCACCATTGTGATAAATTGACTTCTGAAAATCCGATAACACCTGACTTTGAATGTCCTCCGAAAAATTACTGAACATATCATTTTCAGAGTGAACAAAGACATGCATGCACTTTAAAATAGCACATGACCAGCGCTGGTAATCCGGGCTCGCGGCATTTTTCGGTGATGAAAAATAAAGCAGTTTGCGTATATCTTGTAATTTTTTACGATCAACCAAGATCTCTGGAATTTCGTAGACGGGGTAATTTAATTTTTCAGTGACTAAAACAATAGCACGTCGGTGATAATACCAAAGACGTTTTTGATCTTCTTCATTATGGATATCAAACCCGTAGCTAAGTAGGAAAAGATTGGCTTTATCTTCGTCATCGATCTCAAGGCCGGGTATGTCTAGAACTGATTTCCCGCCGGCCACTGTGTCGAGCATGGGCCAATTAAAGGTGTAATTTAGATCCATGCTCGCAGAATAAAACTTCTAGTAGAAAAGTCCACAAGAATTCAGTGAGAATCTTCCTAAGCTTCCGCTTTTAGGAGACTCATTATCATAATGCACCGAATTGGCAAATGTCACTGTACCATCGGCTTTTGTTTGGTTGAATGAACCAGTGATTGTTACTTTGCCATAACCATCAGCAAACACCACGGTGAAGTTTCCTGTGCCGTTGTTTACATTTGTTAAGTTGCCAGATTCCGCTTTTGAAAAATCAACCAAAATTGATTTCAAGATTTCGTTCGAATCTGTAGCTTGTGTTCCCACTAGGCTATCTTTCACATCCATCGACAATTTCGTTTCCGCACGATTTAATTGATTGCCCGAAATTTTCAATTTCAACGTAATGTTTACACCTGTTTGAGTGGAAGAGCTTGATCCACTTAAATCACCTAAAAGGTTATCAGCCATTGTCGCCGAGAAAAAATTTGCCCAGTTGTTTCTAAAAGTATTTCCATACATTGAGTCATCAAAAACTCGGCCTGTTGCATTTGTGACGCCGTCTGAACACTTTGTAACTCCTAATGTAGTTGCGCCGCCGGCTATCGCCTGATCGCCACGCGGGGCAATTCCGCCTCTATTTTGCGCCGAACTATTTTTCTTCGCGCATGAAGCTAACATTAAAAACATACCGAAAAAAATAACCAAAGCTGATTTAATCATGAGTTTCATAAAATCTCCTCAATTAACTAGTATCGCAACCTCCGTGCCATACGCCCACGCCTTAACAGCCTTGATACTGGCTCATTCTGAGACATTCCAGTGCTTCGGAAATTTAGAGTCACCCAACTGTCAAAAAAATCGACAGCACCAAAAGGTGCCAGGCCCTAAAAGGCGTTCGACGTTTAGGGCCTGGCACCTTTTGGCGTCTTTGGCGCTAGTTTAGATTGGGTCGATTGCCAGAAGTGGGTGGTTTTTTGTTTGTTTTGAGAAAGGGGTGATGGCGTGGCCTCTTCGGAGTTATCGAAGTATTTGCCGGATTTGGATTTTGGGAGGTCTGTTGTGACTAGGAAGACGCTGGTATCGGAACCGGTCTCCAGGGTGCCTCCGTCTATATTAAATCCTGCTTTTAGAAGCTTCGTGGTGATTACCCCGGGGTGCAGAGCATAGACTGGTATACTTAAGGGCTCCCATTCTTTAGCTAATTCCTGAGCTGTGATTAGATTCGCAAGCTTACTGGTAGCATAAGCCTCATAGGCACTGAAACTGGATTCAAAGTTATAGTTTTCAGGATTCAAAACACCGCGATTGTGAGCGACGCTGCTGACGAAGATGACTTTTGCCTCCCTGCTTTTTTCAAGCGATGGCCTCAATAACAATGTTAGTAAAGTTGGGCCAAAATGATTAGTCGCCATGGTTAACTCTAAACCGTCTTTTGAAAGCTGCTTTTCTTTTTGGTAGGTACCCGCATTGTTAAGCAGGATATCGAGTTTGGGGAACCTTTGCCGCAGATCCTGGGCACCAGCCACTACCGCATCCAAGGAACTTAGATCAAAAACACTGGAGTCTAACTTAGCCGAAGCTCCGATTTTCTGTTTGATCTCGGCGACGGCCGTGGCAACCCGAACACCATCACGCCCGTGGACAATCACATGGTAACCATGTTGAGCTAAACGAAGCGCGGTCATTTTTCCGATGCCATCTGTCGCACCGGTAACAAGTACAATCTTCGACATACTGACATACTAGTATCGAATTTACAGGAAAGTCATCTGCGTATGTTCTTCAGTCTTACCTAAACGAACACCCAAACCTAATAAACGTATTGGTTCCGATCGTTTAGATAAAATATATTCAAGTAGTTTTTGAAATTCAACAAAGGAATAATCGCCTCGAAAACGACATTCATGAGTCGTCTGTTTGAAATCGAAATACTTAACCTTGACCACCAAGGTGCTGACATTGGGACCGACGCCATCCTCATTGGATTGCCATTTTTGAAACCGACCGTACCATTCCCCGTATACGCGAAACAATCGCTGCATCAATGTTAAATAATCTTTCACGTCGTCATTAAACGTGAGTTCACAGGTAAATGATTTGCGCTCACCTTCCCCATCAACCCTTCTGAAATCAATGCCGTGACTCATGTAGAACATATCTAGATACCGACTACCAAATAAGTTCTTCAAATCGGCCATGGATGCCCTTTGAATATCGGAACATTTAAAAATCTTTTTTGCATTCAAGCGCTCGCGGGATTTTTGACCGACACCAAAGATATACTTTATATCAAGCTCCTGCATAAAGCGCTGACGTTGGGACGGCGGAATCACATAAAAACCATCGGGCTTCATCCAGTCACTAGCTACTTTAGCCAGAAACTTGTTATAGGAAGCTCCCACAGAAATCGTTAGGCCGGTCTGCTGAAATACCTTTTTCTTAATTTCACGAGCCACGTTGCTAGCTAAACTAGTGGCGCACAAATCAGTGATATCCAAGAACGCTTCATCCAAAGATAAACCTTCAACCTTCTGGGTATACTGATAGAAAATATCGAACACCTCGCGGCTGGCGGCTTTATATTTCTTAAAATCTGGCGGCAGAATTAACAACTTAGGGCATTTCTTTATAGCTAAGCTTGATGCCATAGCCGATTTAACGCCAAAACTGCGAGCCAAGTAATTCGATGTACACAACACACCACGTGAGTTTGGAGGACCGCCAATAGCGAGCGGCACATTCTTTAACGCTGGGTTATCCCGAGTTTCCACTGCAGCATAAAAGCAATCGAGATCAAAATGTAAAATTCGATTTTTGGTCCATTTAGAAATGAAGTCCTCACTCAGTAATAAATCTTGAAGTGAGGACGGCGAAATTTGTTCCATGTGCAAATCATACTTACATATAATTTACACATCAACATTTATTTTTAGTTTTGATAGCTAGGCTTCATAATCACTAGCTGTTCGTCCAGCGTGGCGCTGTTGTTCAATGATCGATTGTTCGGCATCAACAACATCAAATCCTGCTTACCCTGACCTTTCGTGAATGTCAGAGTCTTTTGAGTTTTAGCTGTCATAGTTGTCGCAAATTCAGAGAACACGAAGCTTTGACCCGCAGCTGTTAAATCTAACTGCCTCCAGACTTTGTCATCCTCACCCAAGAAGTCGTCTTCTTCGACGTTGTATTCTTCAAGGCTAGAGGACGCGATTTTGAATGACACTTGACCCGTCGTTTTTTGTGGACGGATTTTAGCGATATCAGCAACCAAAACCGCGATGGTCGAATGATTCAATGGCAACATCGGCTGAACATCTTCAACTGATTTTACATAGTTAAGCTCGATTGGCTTACCCAGCATAGCGCTTAACTCGTATTGCTTGCGGATCGAACGCGCCATGTTTGCATCTAACAAGATAGACACAAATTGACCCACCGACGGCAATCCTTGAAGGCGATTCATTGGAACACCCGCTAACTCTTGATCAGGATTGCCGTCACCATCCGTATCAAACAATACAGACAATTCACACGCCACCCATGTCGTTAAAGGTTGATACATTTTAAATCCAAAGTAGATTTTACCTTGAACAATTTTGTAACCCACCGCCTGGATATCACACGCTTTAGATGTATTTGCCGCTTCGGATGCATCCACGTATTTACGTGCATCCACCGCGATCAAGTTCATTGGAACCGCAACACCATCCTGTGATGATTCGTTCTTAACTTCCATTTCAGTCATAGCACCGTCAGAGTCTGCAACCGATGTCGAGAAAATCTTTAGGTTTTGCGCCGACATTTGCGTCACTTTACGAACGATGGCAAGAACCGGCAAACGGAAGACTTCTTTGTCAGCTTGCATGAACTGAACAAAGCCATCAATTTCTTCGATACCATTTTTAATCTTGCTTGCGTCAATCGCAATCTTTAGACCTAACACCCCAGCGCCTTTAGCAGGCATTGTCACATCACCACCCACCATAGTGATAGCAGAATGGCCATGAAAAAGAACAGAGAAAGTAACGGCTTCTGGGCGAATGTTACGAACCTTAACTTCTTTATACATTACCTTTTTAGATTCAACTAACACTTCACCTAAGCTGATCGAAGCTGGTTGAGTCGCCACCGTTACCGTTAATGCTTTATCAATTTGAACACGGCCCGCACCCATACGAGACACTGGATAAAGCTGCTTCTTTTCATCACGTAAAGAAACCGCAGATCCCATGACAACTGATTTTAATTCTGTCGAGTTCAATTCTGGGTAAAATTGTTTCATTAATGCCATCACGCCAGCCATATGAGGACCTGACATCGATGTTCCTGACATTGGCACCGCTTCTTTACCTTTACCCATTGCTGCTGAGATAATCATTTCACCCGGCGCCGTGATTTCAGGCTTGATCAACGAATCTTCACCGCGCGGCCCCCGAGACGAGAAATCAGCCAATGTATCGATCAATTCGGGTTTTTCTAATTTCTTAGGCGTTTTCAATTGAACAAAAACATCTGTCCCCTTGATCACGTCTTTCTTAATTGATTCCCCAACGTTTTGAGCGACCATTACAGAAGGAATGGAAACTTTAGGACCATCGGGATCGCCGCCCATTACGATCGGAGTGCCTTCTTGGTTATTCACCATAACTACGCCGATAGCACCCGCATCTTCAGCACGTTTCATTTTATCATAGAACGAATTTCCACCACGATCGATTAAAGCGATATTACCTTTTAAGGCCGTCGCTTGTTCGGCAGTTAATGGCTTGTCAGATAGACCGATGTAAACCAACTTGTCTTTGGATTCTGCAATTTCAGAAATTTTCTTTGAAATCGCGCCTTCTGTGAATTCAGCAATGATTGAGTCTGCACCTTTAAAGAATTCGACAACCTTAAATTTCCAGTTGTGATCCATACTGTCGACACTCGCGGCAACACTCAACGCTTCCTCAGTAATACCAGGCGCACCTACGATATAGCTTGTATCCCCCGAGTTGCCAGCCGATGCCACTACAACCGTTCCACCTAATGTTAAGTTCTTGATCGCTAAATTATACATATTACGAGCAGAACCAAATGATGAAC
Source organism: Bdellovibrionaceae bacterium UBA2316 (assembly GCA_002345205.1). Lineage (GTDB taxonomy): Bacteria > Bdellovibrionota > Bdellovibrionia > Bdellovibrionales > Bdellovibrionaceae > UBA2316. Next base: position 34,646 of record DDVI01000075.1, read on the forward strand.
CCAGTGATAAGTTCACTACATCTAAACGATCATCAATATTACCATCGCCATTTGGATCCGCGGCGTATTCAAGAGCCGCAATTACGACTTCATCTGATGTACCACCCGAAGCACCAAAAACTTTCAATGCATACAACTGAGCTTCTGGAGCCACACCGTCGTAAGAATTAACACCGTCACCAATACCCGCCACTGTACCCGCTACGTGCGTTCCATGACCTAGCTCATCGATTGGATTTGAATCCGGACGAGGAATACGACCAGTGACAGAGCCGTTACCAAACGTAGTTCCCACAAAGTCATATCCGCCGACTACTTTTTGGTTTGGGAATAAATTAGATTTTTCGGCCGGGTTGATTGCTTTATAGTCTGCCTCGTTACCAGAACCACCTAGCATCGCGTGCGTGTAATCGATTCCCGTATCGATGATACCTACACGAATACCCTGGCCTTTGATATTTTTATCTAGTGCCGATTTCGTTCCAATAAATAGAGCCGAGTTGTTTTTCTCTAAATCCATTCCGTAAACAGTTTTATCACTGTCTGCAAGTAACGGTCGCGAAAATGTTTGCGCTGCTTCGGCTTTAGCCACACCCGCTAGGCCCGCGATCTTGTGATATTCATCCACCGACACAAGCACAGCGACACCGTTTACGATATATTTGTACTTCATCATTACGAGTGCGTCAGGGCTGATCGCTTTTACGCCGGCGATGAATGCCGTTTGTTCCGCATTGATAGCCGCTAGAAGTTCCTGATCAACGGTTTGCTTTAACTGCTCTACCTTAAGAGCTTCGAACAAGCTCGGATTTTTTAGTTTAAAAAGCGCAACGAATTTCCCAATGGCAGTCGGTCTGTTGCTAAATATTTTCGCTGGGTCTTTGAGTTCGTCAGCGTAAATTCCATTTACAATCTTATCGTCTTTCTTTTGACAAGCAATTGAAACAACTATCCCTGTCAGTAGCAAGAGCGATGTTAATTTCCTTATTAACATATTCCCCCCGGTGTCTAATTGAAACCAACGGCTCCACAAAAGTCTAGTAAAACAAAATGCGTACCACTACAAAAAGACTCGCGTCATAACGAGGCATTATTCATAGGATAAATATTTATTTTTCGGATAGGAAGAGCGACCCCGGGATTAGAGTCGCGACAGAGAACGTGTTTTCTTATTTACGAACACGTACAGGTGTTTTCGAAGATGTTGATTTCAAAATCAGAGCGTTTGGGTAACAACCGTCTTGAGGCTCTTGAATAACGATTGTTTGAATCTGTTCAGCACCAGAACATGTGTCCTGCCAGCCAGAATCTAAAATTTGACCAAACCGCACCACACTGTTGTCGATTGGATCTAACTCACACCCCTGCCAATCAATCGAAAACACGTGCGGCAGACAGCCACCGTGATACGCTAGTTTCACCACTACTGATCGTGAGCCCGCATCCCAGCGGGCCTCTAGAATTCGGGCCGCCATCGAAAGTTGAGAGAAAAAAATCAAAGAAATCATTAAAGCTTTCATTCCGTACTCCTGTATCAATATGAGAAAGAGTTACCCCGAGATTTCCCATTGTTCAACCAAAACGATATAAGTCAGTTTTTTATTCAAACTCTTTTTCAGCTGTAGAATATTGAACATCTATGACGAGTCTTCATACACCTGTCTTCGTTTTCAACGCCAGCTCGTTTTAAAGACAGTTTTAGCTGGTATAAGATTTCCATATGACCCTATACACAGGCGAATTCGAACGTAACTTTCTGCGGCTCTGTTTTCAACTGGGGGTTCGATGTTCTATGTCTCTTTATTTTTCCTTGTATTTTGCTTAGCCGCAACAACAATGGCTGACGTTAAAAAGGAGTTCGGTGAATTCCGACTCACTCACTCTGAAAAAATCGGCAACGAGCCAGTTTTAAAACGTCACTACAGTTCCCGCTCTCTCTATAGAGGAGTCTTTGGGTTTAATTGGTGTTCGACACTGGATTTCAAAATCAGCGTAACCGACGAAATGTCGATTTTTGATTGCGAACTTGGTAAGCGAATCTCTTTTAAACAGAAAAATTCAAAACGATTCGAAAACGAAGAAAACAATTTGAAACTGATCATCCGCGATCATTTCATTGTTTACCAACGACCCCATACTACCTATTTCTTTTCCATGGACGGACGATTGAGCCATTGGATGGCGCCTTCTCAACCCGAAATATATGTCATATATAAAGGGGACCGCATCGTTCGCTTGATGGGTAAAAAAATCGGAACCGTTAATTTGAGCTACAACCGCGAAGGCCTAGTCCAAACATTGGGATCGGCTTATAGGTATGAATATGCCCAAGGACTTTTAAGCAAAGTTCAAAAAACAAAACGATCAGTTTGGCAGTACCAATACGACGAGTTCCTAAATATGACTCTGTGGCGCAGCCCCAGCAATTTTGAGTCGATGAAATACGACAGCGAATGGGACCGCATTGTAGAGCTAAAAGACACGCAAGCCTGCCGATTCCGGTTTCAATACGAAATCAAGAAATCAAAAAAATACATCGTCGAAACAAAAAAGTGCGCCACCCAAGCCGAAAAAGAAACGGTTTTTGAAATGGTTAGCCCACGACTTTTAATCAAATCCTCATCTGATCAGTTAGGCACTGAATTTCGTCAAGGAGTAATAAATGAAAACGTATTCTAAAATACTACTTCTATCACTTTTACCGATTGCCTACGCGACCGCTTCCGAGGCTTCCGAAAATAAAACGAAGGAATTAAAACCAGAAACGCGATTTGTAATTACGATCATCGATACGGGCATTGATAGGAAGAACGAAACTCTAAACAAACAGCTATGTCGAAACACCGGGGAAATGGGTTTAGACAAAAATGGAAACGACAGAGCAACTAACGGGATCGATGACGACAGCAACGGATACGCTGACGATCTCCACGGATGGAGTTTTTTTGATGAATCTAAAAACCTGCAAGATCATCACGGCCACGGCACACATATCGCTGGTATTTTACATGAAGAACTCAAACAGCTAAAACTAGAATCCCAATTCTGCTTTCAAATTTTGAAGTATTATGATTCAGACGAACCCGCAAATAATTTATTAAAAGCTTCAAACGATTCATTCCGATATGCACTGGAAAACCACTCGCGTCTGGTGAACTATTCAGGCGGTGGCTACAGCTATAACAAAGACGAAGCTTCATTAATTCAAAAGCTTGCGGCGAAATACGTACCGGTCGTAGCGGCGATGGGCAACCAAAGATTGAACACAGATGAAATGCCGTTCTTCCCAGCAAGCTACACAACCGAAAATATTTTCGCGATCGCAGCCGCCAACACAAATCAAACGATAGCCAATTTCTCTAATTTCGGTAAAAAACGTTTCGATTTCTTAGCACCTGGAGTCCTAATCGAAAGCTTCGGCCTGAACAATTCAAAGTCCTACTTATCGGGAACATCGCAAGCAACAGCAAAAGTATCCGCCCTCATCGCCTACTTAATGTACCAAGAAAAAAATGTAACCAACTGGAGCGAACTAAAGAAAAACGTAAAAAACCTACGCGCCGTCTACCTAACGAAAAAGCAAAAGGGCAACCCCCTTTTCGTAGACACCCCATTCATTCAAAAATTCAAAACCTCATCCGTAGACGCCTTCGGCGAACCGTAAAAAAAGGTGCCAGGCCCTTTTTTTTCTTAGGAAAATTTGGGGCCTGGCACCTTTTTTAACGAAGTCAGATGGCCCGTTCAGCGCGTCCGAATTATGGATAGTCTTTTCTGTTGTGATACTGATCTTCGTCGAAGTCGTCTACCAGAATTGCATCGAACCGAACAGAGTCGGATTCTTTGATTAAGCGCAACTCTTCGTCAGTGATGACGTTTTTAGATTTCGCTTCTTCCAATAATTCAAAAATCTTTTTCTTTGGCAATACGGATTCTCTGATCGCTTTTTTAATTTTCTTTTCTGCGTTTTCGCTTTTTAGAACAATCTTAAATGCATTTTCTAGGCGTTCGATTTGTTGGCCTTTTTCTTTTGGCATATAGATACCTTGAGTTAAACGCTCGCGGAAATCACTGTCTTCCAAAATTTTAGTTGAAATTACGTGTGACCAACCATCACTCGCCTGACTACCCAGTGAGTTAATACGTGACCAGGCACCGATCCAACCTTTTAAGAACCAGCGTAGGCCCGGAACTTTTAAGTTATCGAATAAACCATCGAACGCCTCTTGAATACGAGCCATGCTCAATTTCAAGTTGTAATGAACAACACTTAAATCTTCTTCTTTACGACCATCGGCTTCGAAACGTCTTAATACTGATGTTGCGATATACATATGGGCTAAAATATCCGCAAAACGACCCGTGATTTTTTCACGACGTTTTAAATCTCCGCCTAATGCACCCATCGCTACGTCAGATAGAATAGCAAAACTTGCCGATGCCCATTGTAGACGACGGAAGTAAACTTTCATCTGAGGATGGCAGCTTGGTGAAAATGCCAAATACCCGCGCGTCCATGATAACACGATCGAGCGGCTTAAGTTTCTTACGATGTGACCAATGTGGCCCCAGAATGCGGTATCAAATTTTTTCAAATCATTCGCTTCCATAGCCATCACTTCTTGGTAGGCGAATGGATGCGCTCGCAGTGCCCCTTGTCCGAATACGATTAAAGTACGAGTTAAAATATTCGCACCTTCAACCGTAATTCCAATCGGAGTCGCTACGTAAATTTCCGCTAGTAAATTACGGGGACCCAACGAAATCCCGGCACCGCCCATAATATCCATACCATCATTTATCACTTCACGACCTATTTCCGTCGAGTAGTATTTTTGAATCGCCGTGATCACTGGCGGTTTAATTCCTTTATCTAAAGCTCCCAGTGTATATCGTCTCATTGCTTCCAGCGCGTACGTACTTGCCGTGATTCGCGCTAGAGGTTCCTCAACCCCTTCAAACTTACCAATACTCACACCAAACTGACGACGAACAACTGAATGCGCTGATACGACTCGAGTTACCAGTTTCGATCCGCCTGTTGCTTGCGCTGGCAAACTGATTCCCCGACCGGCAGCAAGACATTCCATCAACATTTTCCAGCCTTCGCCGGCACCGGCAGCCCCACCCACAACGCACTCTTCAAGATCTACAACCACATCGTGACCTTGAGTCGGACAGTTATGGAATGGGATCGTTAACGGATCATGACGACGACCGATAACGACGCCTTTAGTATTTGCTGGGATCAACGCACAGGTAATACCGACATCATCGCCTTTCCCTAATAAGTTTTCAGGATCGCGCAATCTAAATGCTAAACCGATCACAGAACTTACCGCCGCAAGTGTGATCCAACGTTTGTTCCAGTTTAATTTTAATTTTAATTTGCCATCTTGTCCTTTGAACACCACACCCGCTGATGTGATGCCCCCGGCGTCAGATCCCGCCATCGGTTCTGTTAAACCAAAGCATGGCATTTCTAAACCCGCAGATAAACGACGTAAGTAATGCTCTTTTTGTTTTTCAGTTCCGTAGTGAACTAAAAGTTCAGCAGGACCTAATGAATTAGGAACCATAACCGTAATTGCCAGAGGCAATGAACGAGACGAAATTTTCATGATTACTTCAGAGTGGCAAAGCGCCGAAAAGCCCAGACCGCCGTACTCCTTAGGAATAATCATACCTAGAAATTTTTCTTTTTTAACAAAATCCCAAACTTCTTTAGGAAGCTCTTTATCGCGCCAGACTTTCCAAGGCTCACACATTTTACACAGACGCTCTACCGGACCGTTGATGAAGGCTTTTTCTTCGTCCGTTAATTCTGGATACGGTTCCTTCATTAACTTCTCGAAATCAGGTTTTCCCGAAAATAAATCTTTTTCAACCCAAACAACTCCGGCATCAAGAGCCGTTCGTTCCGTTTGCGAAATCTCTGGCATGATTTTCAGTTTTTTAAACAGACCCATTACAAGCGCCGTTATTACATTTGCGCGAATTGGTTTGATTACGAAAATCGCAAATACTGCTGCGACGATTCCGATCACCACGTAGTCAACACCAAGACCAACTAAAAACAATAAAGTTGCTACCGCCCAGATAAACAGTGGGGCTCCTGCGAATCCCAACATCAAGGCAACTACTATTCCGATGAGTATACTCCAGCCTGTCAATGACTGCAAAAACCCGAAAAATTCCATAAGATTCCTTTCTTACGTGCTATAAATTTATAATAATATTAGATCTTTAAAGATGAGGTATAGCAAGGTGGATCGTAAAAATAAAAAAGCCTGGACGTTGTTAAACGTACCCATGCTTTTTTTGATTTTTCCTCAAGAAACCTTGAGGAAAACTATCGTTGAAAAATTCAGATTATTTTTTTTCTTCAGTAGCTGGGGCTTCTGTTGGAGCCGCAGGAGCTGCCGTACCATCCGCTGGTGGAGTCGCCATTTGTTCTTGAGACGGCTGAGCAGCTGCTGGATCTTGAGCAGGCGCTTCTTGCTTAGCAGCTTCTGGAGTGTTTTTAGCACATGTGAAGCCAGTAGTTAAAGTTAGAGCGATTAATGAGAAAGCGATAAGTAACTTCATATACATCCTTTTGTGTTAGTATTAAATTGTTACACATTCACAATGTTCAAATAAAAAAATAAAAAAAACAAGATTTTTTTGCGATCCGTTTACGACTGACATTTTCGACACCAAAATGTGCTGCGTCCTTGGATTTTTTTTGCCTGAATTTTAGAACCACAGTGTGTGCACTTTTCGCCGCTACGACCATAGACTAAATGCTCATTTTGAAAGTTACCTTTCTCACCGCTTGCATGCGCGTAATCACGTATGCTCGAACCTCCACCCTCTATAGCTTTAGACAAAGTTTCTCGGATACAAATCAATAACCGCTGAATGCGCTCAGAGCTCACTTGCTTACCGGTTTTTAAGGGATTGATACCTGCTTTAAAAAGCGCTTCACTTGCGTAGATATTGCCAACACCCACCATAACTTTTGCGTCCATAATTATTGATTTAATGGCCCGATCTGAACCCCTAATTTTATCGATTACTGGCTTTGCCAAAAACTCGTCACTAAACGGTTCGAGCCCCAGCTGGCTAAACCACTTCACTTTACTCAAGTCGGGGTGGAATTCGAAAACGCCAAAGCGACGCGGGTCGTTATAGACCCACAAGTCCCCGTTTTCCCACTCGATTATCACGTGATCATGCTTGATTTCTGAGCGCACAGTTTCCGCCCGCCAGCACCCACTCATACCTAGATGACTCACAAGAACACCCTGGTCCAAAGTAAAAATCAAAAACTTTGAACGCCGCTGGATACCGGTCACTACGAGTGGTTTGTCGTGCATCGATTTAGGAAGTTTCAATGGCGTTCGCAATTTAGGAGACAAAAACAAAAGTCGACGAATGCGCGACGGTTTTGGCAAACGAATCAATAAATCACGACGTAAGACTTCGACTTCGGGCAATTCTGGCATGTGTTTATCTTACGCACTAAAAGTTCACTAGACAATCTTTCAAAATGTCTGAATGATAAAGCCATGACTCAAACTCCGACTCCTGCGCAACGGGAAAACCCGCTATTAAACATACTTTTTAATATTGTTATTCCTATTTTTATTTTAAATAAAGGCGGAAAATGGTTTGGCTCAAAAGAAGCCCTTATTATCGCTTTAGCATTTCCAATTGTTTACGGCATTTATGACTACATTCAACAAAAGAAAACAAACTACATTTCTATACTTGGTATTCTAAATGTAGGCTTCACCGGCGGCTTTGCTCTTTTGAAGCTTGAAGGATTTTGGTTTGCAGTCAAAGAAGCTTCGTTTCCTATTTTAGTTGGCTCTTTTGTGCTCTTTTCCGCATTCACAAAATCACCCTTCGTCAAAACTCTTTTTTTAAATCCGCAGCTTTTAAAAATGGACATTATACTTGCCTCGATTACCCAAAAAAATCGCGAAAAAGATTTTGAAGGACTGCTTAAACGCGGAACGATTTTGCTGTCGCTGTCCTTCGTGCTGAGTGCCGTATTAAACTTCTCTTTGGCTTATTATATATTCACCCCGATCGCTTTGGATTTACCAGAAGAACAGCGCTCTGAAATTCTAAATTCGCAGATTGCCCAAATGACTCAGTGGTCATTCATCGTAATCATGATTCCTTCGATGTTAGCCCTGATCTCGATCATGGTTTACTTATTTAACCAAATGAAGAAAATCACTGGTTTATCTAACGAAGAGCTTTTGCAAAATACATAAACCCCTGAGCACATGTTTAACTTTTGGACGTTTCCTAAAAATGACCGCATTTTTGGGCGTTGTCGCTAGGACAATGGTGCTGAATCCATTTGATTTCGCTTTAAACGACTAGCTTTTGGAAAGCTTTTTGCTTTTATAGCGCCAGGAGCCGTAGTCATGAAACTAAATGTTCGTTCGATCAGTCTTAACTGCACATTCCTGATAGCCTCACTGGTTATCGCCAGCGGCTGTACGAAAAAGGTTCCCGTCGTCAATCCCGATAAAATTCGCGGATCCGCACTCCAAGAGAAATTGAAAGAGGAAGCTGAAGAAGCCGCACAGGCTGCGGCTGAAACCGACGCCGGCAAATTACCCGAACCCTCACACGATGATTCACCATCAATCGCACGGCCGATTGAGCGTACGCCGACCCCAGGACGTGTTTTGACACCGAAACCGGTAGCAGAGCAGTTAACGGCAACGGAGGAAGAAAAGGCACCGACATTGCCTGTAGCCGAAACACCCAAACCACCTACGGCTATTTCAAAACCTGTCGTATCTACACCGGTTACTCTTTTTGAAAAATGTGCTGAAAATAAAGCCGTCGCAATCATTGGCGCTCTTGAACATGTTCGAGCTGCTGGTGTCAAACCTTCGCAGCTTTCGGCGACTCGAAAAGCACTTTTTGATTTTTGCACACATGATATTCAGGATAAATCGATCAAAGCGGAACTCGAGAAAACCGATCTTGTTCCTTTAATTATAGATGAAACTCTGAAGCGTTTTCCTGAACACGAAGATGTAGTAAAGTTCTATAAAGCGATAGAAAACAACACAACCTATCCGCGCGAACAAAAAGAGAAAATCTACGCAGTTTATGGAAGCGGTGGTGAAATCGCAACAACAGGGGTTCAATTTTTTGGCAAATTGGATGCATCGAAATCAACCTCAAACGTTATTTCTTATAACGTGACATCGGTCTTAGGGTCTTGGTTAACGCGCATTTTCGAGAAAGATGGCAATATTGCAAAGTCCAAAAACACAGATCTTAAGTCCATCACAAAACCAAACATTCGATTCACATTCGATTTTTCGCCTTCAGAAAAAAACGTATATCAGTTAACCATCAGCGATGGAGCCGCTAAAGTCACCGCCAATGTTTCATTTAAAATCGGTGATTTAAAAACGTTACGAGAACGCAAGCAAGTGACTGTAACGCTAACTTCTGAATCATGGTACAAAGTGCAAGAAGCCCACTTGCGTAACTTAATTGCTGATCAAGCCAAAGATTTGATTTCCATGCCATTCGCATTAGATCGCAAACAAAAAGATCTGTATTTAGTGCGGACATGCAACCTAAAAGAAGAGAGTATGGCTTGCACGGATCCTGACTATTCCATTAGCGCCGTCGTCAAAACATCAAGTGCACCGGCTAAGTAAGTTTAAACAAAACTAAATAAAGAGTATTTGCGTTTACCATCAGGCAATACATTTATTTGAATAAACCATTTCTGCCAATCTAAGGGCAATTCATCGACAGAAACTCGCTCAACCCACTCTGCAAGAACGATAGACTGATCGTCCGCAAATAGATCCCAAAATCCGGCAGAGTCGACATCCTCTGCAGACTCGAGCCGATATAAGTCAACATGGATTACCGACAAGCCAAAAGCTTTATACGAGTTATACAGTGCGAAGGTAGGTGATGAAACATCAACGTTTTGATCCCGCAGTAAATGGCCGATCAATGTTGTTTTACCGGCGCCCATATCCCCACGAAGACCAAAAAAAGTTTTGCTCTTTATCCGCTGACGGATAGCTTCCAAGAATTTTTCGGACTCGTTTGTTTCAAGAACTAGTGATTCCTTCATCCTTTTTATTTACGAGGCTTTTAGTAATTCTTCAACTAAATGATCTAGTTTTTTCACCTGATTTGATATCTGCTGCGAGGACTCGCTGGTCATCTGGGCAATATGAGCGTTTTTCTGAGTCGACTCATCTATTTTATCAACGGCCGTCTTAATTTGTTCGATACCAACAGATTGTTCTGCCGTCGCGGACGAAATTTCTTTGTTAAGATTCTTTAGAGATTCAATCGAATTAACGATCTTCACTAATGAATCTCCACTTTGATCCGTTTTCTTTTTACCGATCTCGACTTGCTGCACACTTTGAGCGATCAATGACGAGATCTCCTTTGCCGCCTGGGCGCTTCGTTGCGATAGATTCCTAACCGCTTCGGCAACTACGGCGAATCCTCGCCCCTGCTCACCAGCGCGAGCCGCTTCAACCGCCGCATTCAGGGCCAGCAAATTCGTTTGAAAGGCAATATCATCAATTAAACTTGTAATGTCTTTGATCTTATTGGACGACTGAGAGATTGCGTTCATTAGATCGATAAGTTCACGCATATTTTTTTCGCCGTCTTTAGCGGCCAGACTACTGGAAACGGATAACTCGGACGCGTTCGAAGCATTTCGGCTATTTTGCTTAACCATCGAGTTAATTTCTTCAAGCGATGCTGCCGTTTGCTGAACAGCATGAGCTTGCTCTTGAGACGACGACGATAACTGCTGACTTTGCGCCGTGGATTCTGTCGAAGACGAATTGATATTCAATGTTAACTTTTTTAGTTCTTCAACGACGGAACCTTGATTTACAATGATCTTTTTAAATTTATAAGAAACGTAAACAGAAGGAATTGATTCAAGGACCACAAATACCGCGTGGATAAGTACGATACCAAAACTGGCCTCATAATTAAACACACTCTTAGGTAAAAACAACCAGAAACCCACGTGGTGAACAGCGATCGTCGCTGCGGCCGCCACGATCACCCAAGGGTTTGCAAAGATGATCAAAAGCGCTAAGCCTACAAATATATGAAAGTGCATCTCGATCATCCCCGAAGCAACGTGGATCAATAGAGCACTAAATCCCATCAAGGCCACACCCATTGCCATAGAGGCTACTCGAGACGACTTGTTTAGAAAAAACAGCAAAATTGGCCCAGCCAGCAACCCAATCGATAGCGCCGCCGTCAGAAAAATATCTGATTTTAGAAAATAGGCCAACGCAACCAAGATTGGAAAATGCAATGTTAAAATGGAAAGCATGGTGAAGTTCATCTTCTGAACATACTGACGCTCTAAATTATTCACAAAGTCTCCTTACTTAGACAACGCTCAATTTTCATATTTCATTTCAAAAGGGTCCATGGCTGTTTTAAGTGCCGGCGACAAAGCACAGCCAAGCACCGGCAATGCCACAACTTTACTGCCACCTTTTACCTCAGAAACGATCTCTAGATCTCGGTGGTCCATTTCATCAATATTTTTATAACCACCAGAATATTTAAGCTCACCCGAAGAATCTGACACTAATAACACCGGCGCTGCCTCTAAATTAAATTGAGTTTTTAAATCCGCCACCGAAATATGGCTTAGCTTAAAACCTTTTTTTGAAAGCTCTGTTTCGTTAGGCAAAGTTCCGTCAACGATTACAATGGTTTCTTGTAGAAATTCTGGGCGCAGTGTTTCTTCTAAATGGCGACCAACGCGTTTTGAACATTTGCATTTAGCGCTTAAAATGTGAGTCACTGATAAATGATCTTTATCCGAAAGAGTTTTAATAATCTGACTGGGAGTTTTCACGTCTATTGAAAAAGGTAAATTATGCTGCGCCATTAAAATAGAAATAGGCACTGACACAATTGCAAACCACACAACAAAAACCAGAAATTCCTTTTTCATTAAGGAACCTATCGGATTAAACGTGTATATATTTAGTTCGTAAATGGGGGCGTTTTAAAATGAAACGTTCTTTCCGCGTTTAGAAACAGGCTGGCTTATTACCAAGACTGCAGCATAGATTGACTGTTTAAGCTGCGTACTTGACTTTTTCCGCTTGGAAAAAATCAAGTACGCAGATTAAACAGTCAATCTATAGAT
>DDVI01000021.1 GCA_002345205.1 Bdellovibrionaceae bacterium UBA2316
TGATTCGATTTTGCTTCAAGATTTTGGCGGCTTCTTGGTCTGTCATCATGAGGTCAAGTCTAAATATTTTTTGGAGCGTGTCAATTACCCACAACAGCTAGAGAACTTGGAAAATCTCATTTTGATACGAAAAATCCCGGCCTTTATAAGCTGTCAAAATAGTAGACAGTAGTCGTCTCGTGTTGAGCCTCTTTCTTTTTATATCTAATTAAACCAAGTCTCCCGCTGCCATGGAATTTGTATTGAACTCTAGAGTTACAGAAGGGAGTCCTTATGATGAAGCCAGGAACAAAACTACTATTTATAGCTTTAAGCTGTTTAACCCTTGCTTCCGGTTGTACGAAAAAGAAGTCCAACAATTCATCAAAAGCTCCCGATAAAGTGGAAGCAAAAACCGACGTCACGGGTCCTGTTAAAACTGATCCTAAACCAACGCCGCCTAAAGCAGACGAGGGCGCAGAAACACCAAGTCCATCGGGCGTAACTCCAGCTCCTGCCGCCGATCCAACAAAAGCCACGCCACCGAAATCAAAGACGCCAACCGCATCAACAACACCGCAAACGACAGTGACACCGAAGCCAGAACAAGCCTCTTCTGATAAATCAGATATTGAAAAATACGAAGATTGCGTCGTTCCCACCGTGGCCAATCTATTAGGCATTGAACGTGCGAAAAACGCTGAAGTCATTGAAGCTAAAAAACTATTCGAGACAAAATTAGCAGTTCTAAAGTCATGTCAGAAACCAGCGTCGGTAGCTCCAGATTTTGCCGAATCCATGGTTACTAAAAAAATTATCGATTTCGCAGAAGTTAAATTTATCGATGCGGAAGGTTTTGTAGAGGCTTTCTACGAAATCGAACGCCAGCAATTACCGGAATCTGAACGCCGCAAAATTTACGACCAAATTTCTGCCGAAGCAAAAGCGATTGCAAATCCGGCGGCGACGCCGGCCCCTAAGGCAGCACCGACAACTAACCCTACACCAACGCCAGTCGGGCAACCCGCGCCAACGACAGTTGTACCTCAAACCGTGACTGTACCGACACCGCCTAACGTGACTAACACGCCTCCAACAGCTACTGCGAAACCACAAGCTACGGCACCGGCTCAGCAACACGCCACGCCCGTAAAGGCAGCTGCGGCTCCAGTGGGCGGCGCTAAAGCTAAAGAGCAAGCAGCCAAAGATGTAAAGAAAGAATCTCAATTAGTTATTGATTTCAAAAAGTGTTTCAGTGAGATGGTCACACCGGGAATCGCGGGCTTCAAAACTGATAAAATTGAAATCATCTCGCCTCGAGATTTATACGAACTTAAATTATCAGCATTATCTCTTTGTGATTTTGAATCCGCTAAAGAGCCAAAGTTAGATGACTACATGACTTCGTTCATGGTTACTATTTTGAACAAAGAGTATCCTAAATCGAAAGCCACTATAAAAATGTTTGTAGATACCGAAAAGCAAACGTTAGCAGTTGATGCGAAACGTGCGGTTTATGATAAACTAGCGAAAGAAGCTAAAGTTGAGAGCACGTTCGCTAAACGGGCGGTTGCCAAAGCCTCTGCGACCGAAGTGAAAGATATCGCTTCGCTAACGAAATGCCTTGATATTAAAATCGAATCTCTAATCATGGCAGAGAAAGCAAAGAAAAAGGAAATTGAACACCCGATCGAGTTATTGTCTCTTGAAAAAACATTGATTCAAAACTGTAAAATTATAGAAACGGCCGAAGTAAAAACCGTCCGAATTAAAGCGATCGAACAAAAAGTAACGACTCACTACCCAAATGCTAAAGACAAACTAGTTTACTTTATGAGCGTAGATAAATTAACTAACAATGATCAACTGAAAGTTAAACTTTTCCAGCTTTATAATTTTTATTTAGAAATCCAGGAAAAGAACTCGTTAGCTCGCGGTGTTCTGGAACCTTCTCTAACATCAGGTAACGTAATCGCTTACACCATTAAAAGCTTCGGCGGCGAAACGTTAAATAAAATCCAAGCGCCAGGTAAACCATTAGCTACAAACAAAGGTGAGTCCGATAATATTCAACCAGAGGGACTTTATTACATTTTTGATTTCTCTCAAAAAGAAAATAAGACATCGACGTTAACAGTAAAGTTAAATGAAAGCGTCGTAGTAACGTTAGACTTCACCTTAACACAAGGTACATTGTCCGATTTAAAAGCAAAGAAACCTGTAGTGATCGCACTGACGGCGCAATCTTGGAAGAAAATTTGGGAATTAAGATGGCGTCAGCAGTTGATGATTACGCCTCAGGAAGCGGCCAAGTTTCCATTAAAGTTTAATATGGAGTCTGCGAAAGGCACACGTCCACTCTGTGAACTTAAAGCTACGGAGATCGCGTGCTCAGATCCTGACTTAGTCACTAAAATGAAAGTGAATACAGAGGCCCTCATTCTGCACTAGGGTCTTTAAATAGGGTCTTTAGATAGAGTATGTAATTTCTCCCTGTTCAGAAAATAACAGGGACCGTTTTTGTTTCAGTGCAGACCGCAATTGTCATTTTCAGCTGTCTAAAACTTTGTCATTCACCGTTTTTTAACCTCTACCCAGAATCATTTGCATTTGAGGCGTCGGCCCAGTCGTTGCTCTCTACCTCCGCGGAAACAGGTCCTGACCTGTAAAAACATGAAAAAAGAGGTAGTTATGGCATTTTTTACAAACATCATCAATGCATTCGGCCACGGTGGCTTCGTAATGTGGATCATCTTCGTTGGACAGATTGTCTCTCTGGCGATCATCATCGAAAGAGTTTACGCACTTTATGTGTCGCGCTCTTTAGATAATAAAAAGGTGGCGAAAACATTTGAAGAAGATATCAAGAAAGGTCGTCTTGAAACTGTTCTAGCAAAAGCGCAAAAGCTTTCACAAAAAGATTCAGCGATCGGGAAAGTTATCGTAGCTGGAACACAAGCAGCCCAAGCACGTGGCGGTAGCGAAGAAATTCAATCTAAAATGGATGAAGTATTATTGGCTGAAGCCTCAGCCGTTGAAAAACGCACTGGTTTCTTGGCAGCCATCGGTAACATCGGAACATTAGCTGGTCTATTAGGTACAATCATCGGTCTTATCGACTCTTTCGCAGCGGTTGCCAATGTAAACGCAGCAGAAAAAGCAGCTCTATTGTCACAAGGTATTTCGATGGCGATGTACGCAACAGCCTACGGTCTATTAGTTGCGATTCCGGCATTAGCCAGTTTTGCGATTTTACAAAATCGTGCGAACTCAGTTTCTGAAGACGTAAATCAAACAGCTTTGATGGTCTACAACTGGTTAACTTACAGTTACGAGCCAGTTCAAAAGAAATCAAAAGCAAGCCAAGAATAAGGAGTTTATATGGGATTAGCTTCTGGATCAGGTGGAAAAAAAGATTTGAACGTTGAGCTTAATTTGCTTCCCGTTTTTGATATTCTTTCTGTCTGTATTTGTTTCTTGTTGATGACAGTGGTTTGGGTTGAAATCCGCTCCATTGAAACAAAACAAGCCATCGGTGGACAAAGTATAGAAGAAACTGATCCACGCGCTAGCCTTTGGTTATCGATCGACGAAAAAAACAATATCGTCGTTACGTTAAAAACTCCGAAAGCGGCAGATTCCTCTTCAACGTTGGCAGCTAGAAATGGGCAAATCGATTGGACAAAAGCAAAAAGTTATCTTCTTGCTACTACCTCTCGAAAAATTGAGAACGCTCATATTCTGCCGACTAAGACAACTAAGTATGATCAAGTGATTCGTCTAATGGACTTATTAAAACAGAACGGCATTAAAGACATTGGTCTTTCGCCAATCTAAATTTGAGCTTTAACTAGGACGTATGTGATGAAACAAGGTATTTTAGCTACTCAAATTCAAAACAGCCCGCTGCTGATCCAAAAGCGTGTTCGTGCTTCTGGAGCCAAAGCTAAAGGCAAAAGCCTTTTGTTCGCGATGAACTTAACGACATTGATCGATGCGTTTTGTATCTTGGTTATCTTCTTGCTTTCAAACATGAACGGCCAACTACAAAATATCGAAATCGGTAAAAAGACATCTCTTCCAACTGCGGCTGCCACGGAAATCATGGCCGCCGGTATTGTTATCCGCATGGAAGATAATGACATCTTCGTAGAAGATAAAAAAACGTCAACAGCCGATATCGTTAAAACTCTTATCGATCTAAAAACAGAAGAGAAAAACTCATTAATTATCCAAGCTGATAAAGACGCTGATTACGATAAAATCAGTTTGATCTTAAGAGCTGGTGGCATGGCTGGATACGATAAATACGCATTTGCCGTTCTGCCTGGCAAAGTTGTGATCGCTCCTAAAACAGCCGATGCAGGAAACAAGTGAGACCTATTATGATACAGGCTTCTTCTTCATCTTCTATATTTTTTACGAATGCGATCAGATTAGTAGTGATGTCTTCGCTACTAGCGGCCCACCTATCCCTGGCTGCAGAGAAGCTGGATCTATCAACCCACGATTCTTTAATTCAAAAATTAGAATCCGTGGTTTCAACTAAGGACACGGACACTATGTATAAGCAATCGCAATTAGCTTTGCGGTTAGCTGACCTGTATGCAGAACGTGCGCGTATCCTTTCTTTAGAAAAAGAAGGTAAAGGCGATCAAATATATAAAGATAAAATTGAAGCTGACAGAACAAAAGCGGTAAAAATCTATACCCACGTTCTTCCCTCTTTAAAAACTCAAGAAAAAGGCCGTGTACTATTACAAACGGCGCATTTACATTTATTAATGCAGAAACAAGATGAAGCCGTAAAAATTTACGCTGGCATCGTTAAAAACTCTGCACACAATAAAAAAGAAGTGGTAGCAGTTTCCCAAATTCAATGGGCTGATATTGTTTTCTATAGAGGTGAATTTGAAAAATCATCTAAGTTATTCCGCGACTCTTTAAAAATTAATGAAAATCCTCAAAAAGGCTACGCGCTTTACCGCGATGCTTGGTGCCAATACAACATGGGCAAAACTAAAGCCGCCCAAGCTCAAATGATCACCCTACTAAAAAATAAAAATCTATTTTTGAAACCGTCTAAAACAGAAAAAAATAAAACAATGGCAATAGATACTAGCTTTCAAGAGGAAGTATCTAGGGACTTAGCGACGTTCATGGCTAGAAATGATATCGTAGAATCTGATATCTATGCGTTAGCGGCGTTAAGCCCCGAATCAGCGCGCCAAAAAAATCTAGTGTACTTGGCTACGGAATTAGATCGTACTGCTAAAAAAGAAAGTGCCCTTAAAGTTTGGGCCGTCATCGGTAAACAAGAAATCGATTTTGCGAGCCAACTTGAAGGCCAAATCCAAATCACTCGTATTCAATACGATCTTGGTCGTAAAGCTAAACTATTAACTGAAATCGATCGCTCAATTGCTTTACTTAAAGGCCCAGCCTGTACGAAGAACACGGAAGAGTGTTCAGTAGCGCAATCTAATTTAAAGAAAATTCTAACTGATTGGGGTAAATCAGAAGAGCGCGCTCCTACGACTGAGTTAATTATCGGTTTTGGTAAATACACGACCGCATTTGATGATGCTGAAATGAGCTACTGGACTGGTCACGCCTCTTTAAAACGTAAAATGTTTGATGACGCATTTAGTGCGTTCAAGAAATCAGCACACCTGTTTTCCAAAATGGATCGTTCAGACGCACGTCTAGCACGTATGTTCGAAGGCTCCTTATTGGGTGCTATCGAAGCTGCTGAATTGTCAAAAGATGCATCGATGCAATTGTCTTCATTCCGTTTATACCTTGAGCTAAACCCTAAAGGTCCAAAACGTGATGAAATCAAATATCAAATCGGTCATATTTTCTATGAGAATGAAGACTACCAACAAGCCTCTGATTTATTCCGTGAAATCGCAATGGACACAAAAGCGCCAGCGCACTTACGTGAAAAATCGTCTGAATTATGCCTGGATTCATCTGTCATCCTGAAAAACGAACCACAAATCGAAGCAGATGCTTTATTATTTGCTCAAGCATTTAAAGTGCGCGCGCCCTACTTCTTAGGTTTATGGAGAAAAGCAATACTAAACCAATCGGCTAAAGTTATTAATAATCAAGCCTCATCCAAAGAACAACTAGAGGCCCAAGTTGTTAAATTGGATAAAATTGCATATGCGAGCTGGCCAGCAGGTGAAAAGAAAACGTTAATCAAAAATAAAGTAGCGATCGGTTTACGCCTAAAAAATCTAGACATAGTTGCGAAAGCATCTGAGCAGTATTTAGGTTTAGATGGTTTAACGGTTGCCGAGAAAAACTGGGCGCTGGATCAAGCGGCTTGGGTCGCCGAAATGCGTATGGATTTTGCTGGGGCACTGCAATTGTTAAAACAAGTAACACCAAACAAATCTGGTTTAGCGGAACACCATTTCAAAATTGCTCTACTGATGGAATTAGCTCATCAAGACCCGTCAGCCGAATACATGAAGTTTATGTCGGTATCGAAAGATCACGACAAAAACCAATATGCGGCTTATCAGCTGATTCATTTTAGCCCAGCTCCTAAGAAATTGTTTTCTAAGTACGGTCGCGTATTAAAAGGGAACCCTCAATTGTACGCAGCAGCCGGCGTAATTACCTATGAAAAATCAGCGGATATTAGTGTAGCGAACTCGGTTCTTGCAAACACGTCATCGAAATCAACGTTCGAAGCGCAAATCCTAGCACGTTCAATGGAAATAAAATCATTTGAACAACTGCAAAAGAAACTGGGCAACACGCCCCTTTCTGGTCGCTCTGATAAGTTAATTCAAAAGAACTTGGTTGAGCGCATTAAGCTGATTAAACAACTAGAAAAACGCTCTCAAGCGGCGATTCAAAAGAAAGACACGTCACTTCAACTGATTCTATTAGCTCAGGTGTACCACGAAAATTCTAAACTCGTTCAAGACATCTTGGCGTTGCCAGCGCCAAAACAATTGGATGTAAATCAGAAAAAGTTCTACCAAGAGCAAGTTCAGCTACAGGTAAAACCGTACATCACTCAAGCTATTGCAGTTAAAGAAAAAGTATCTGAAATGTGGGACACAGCGATTAAACATTCTGTATTCAAAGATCTATATGACTTATCTGAAGAATCTAACAAACCAGGCTCGCGTTTAGCGTTCTCTGAAGTTGAAAAACTTAAGAAAGCAGCCGAGATGAGTGGTCAGTCAGGAAGTCCATTTATAAACTTTACTCGTGAGCGCCACAAAGTGGCTCTCGAGGCGACTCAGCTACAAAAGGACATTTCTGAAGATCCTTTTAATTTCAATGACATAGAGAAATTCAAATCTTTACAAAAAGCTCTAGGACGTGGCCCGATGGTTGCTTACTTAGAATCACGTCTAAGTACACGTGGAGGTAGAAATTGAAAACTAATATTCTTCTAATTTCCATTTTGCTTGGACTTAATTTCGTATCCGCAAAAGAGAAAACCTCTTATCTGTCTAAGAATCCAAAATCAATGTCTAAACAGACAGCGACAAAGGCCGCGGCTAAAACCGATCAAGAAATAGCCACTACAGGACAGCCATCGCCTAAGCAGCACTCGGCTCTGTCTACAGACGTTCGTTTCGGCGATCAATCCGTAGGTGGTAAATACCAACTTCCCATGGAAGCGTTGTCAGTAGTTGAAAATGAAAAATCGATCGATGATCTAATCGGTGTTCGCAAGAATTTCCGTGATCGCGTAGCACGTACTAAAGGGATGAGGTAATTATGTCATCAACGCAAAAACAAATCTACTTCCTAGAGAACGAACAAGGACAAGCTGTTCGAGCTGTTGAGTGGGAAACAAGCGAATTAAGCTTTATCCTAAGACATGACACACGTCGTATGGAAGTCTGCAGTGACTTAGACGCTCTTAAAAAAGCAGGCATAGAATTCACAGTTTTAGAATCTGTTGATAAAAAATTTTTTAATTTAAAGAAGCGCTACCCTATCCGTTCTATCACTGGCGAATTAAGCCTCGTTGCAGAAACTGACGAAGTTCAACCGAACGTTGAATTAGCTGAAGACGATTCTAAAGAGTTCATGCTTATCCTAAAGAAAACAGCCTTGGCGGCTTTTGTTCTAGCTTTGTTCCTTGTTGGCATCAGCTATTTCGCATCATCGACAACGCCACCTAAAGAAGAACTAGAGATCGTTCAGGTTTTAGATCGAAAAGACATCGAAAAACCACCAGTAGTTGTAGCTCCGGCACAAAAACCAATGCCTAAACAAAAAATAGCTCAGATCGTGAAACCTAAAAAACAAATCAAGCAACCAACGGCGCGTGTGTCTCGTAGTCAAAATGCTCGCATCGCTCCGGTTAAGAAAACTCCAAACGTAGCTCAAATGGGCGCACTGGGAATTTTAGGTAGCATGCAGAAATCAAATCAAAAAGGTGGCTTGCAATTAAATCAAGCGCAAACAACGGCTGGTATAGGCCGTGGTGGCTCGGCTGGTAGCGGCGGCGTGCAAACGTCTGTTTATTCTAAAGGAATGTTTGCAGCTCCGCTGGGTTCTGGCAACCGCGCTAATGGCGGTGGTGGCTACGGAACGAAAGGTAAAGGCGGCGGTCGCGGCGGTTACGGCAAAGTAACTCTTGTTGGCGCTGGCGGAACTTCAAATTCATTCTTTGAACCAATAGAAAGTGAAGCATGGACAGAAGGCGGTCTTGATCGTAATGCGATCGCGGCTGTTATCAATCGTCACTTAAGTGAAGTCAGATTCTGTTACGAACAAGGCTTACAAAAAAAGCCTAACTTGTCAGGCCGTGTTTCAATGAACTTCATCATTGGTCCATCAGGCAGTGTATCAACGGCTAAAATCAGTAATTCTAGCTTAGGTCACGCGCCAGTTGAAAATTGTATTCGTGATCGTTTAAAAACTTGGAAATTTCCTCAACCACACGGCGGCGTGAACGTGAAAGTAAGTTATCCTTTCGCTCTTCGTCGTGTAACGGATTCTTAATAAGGGGTGCTATATGAAAACTACTTTAACTAATACATTACTAATGTTATCAGCGAGCACCCTACTCGCATCGTGCATGGGGCAATCGTCTGATCCAATGGAAAAATATTCGACGCTACGATCAGGTGAACCTACGACCGAGCAGTCTGAATCGCAAAAATATGTTCCGCCGGTTTTCACATCGGCAACGGTACCAGTGGGTAGCGAGTTTGCTGATCTAAAACTGCAAGGTACTAACGAAGTAAACAACGCAAACTTCCTTGAAGGAAAAGAAGGCGTTCTTTATTTCAAACTGACCGCAAAATCACCAAAGATTACAAAGTTTAAAATGGACGTAGCCGATTTTCCAATTAGCTCTCGCCCAGGTTTAATTGCAACTCAGTACCCAAATGTTCACGGGTTAAAATGGACTCCTCCAATGGGCGTTATCCCTAAGGGACAACCATCAATTGCATTTAAATTGAAACTACAAGCGACAGCGATCGAAACATCGGACGCTAACCTTAAAGGCATGATGCAAGAAAGCCTAATCGACGTTGTAGTTGTTCGCGACAATACAGTTCCTGTTATCTTAGGCAAAAGCAGCTTAGCAGCGGGTGTTGATGAAGGCGCTGCCGCTATTAAGTACACGATTGACGTGGAAGACAAAGCGTCGGCACTAAGCCCACGTATGCCAGAGGTTCGTATCGGTCGTTATGTCTATTCAAATACAGAGGCGTTCCGCGTAGATGGTTCAAATTATTTGAAATTAACGGACACAACACGTGTGGGTTCAACGAAAACAGTATGGCGTTTCCACTTCGATCTAAAGATCGATGAATTACCTCTGGATCGTGACCGTCGTGGTATTGAAAATCCAAAATCACCAGCGGTGGACGTATGTTTCCACGTTGTTGTAGATAGCGTAATTGGAACTCAGTCCGTACAAGAGCAAGTGTGCTTTAAAGCTCGTTATGCGGCTCAGCCACCAATTATCCAATGGGAAAACGATGCTCTTAAAGAAATCAAAGCCGGCGCGCCGACTGTCATCAAATTTAAAGTTGCAGCTGGGAACAGTTTAGGCCAAGTCTCTATTAAGAATATGGCTTCACAGATAGCAAGCTTGTCGGGCAAAAAAGATCTAATCTGCTCGCCAGAAAGCGCAAGCAATCTGTCACTTCAATTATGCGAACTGACGTGGTCACCAACATGCTTAAAAGCACAGACGACTAAAAAAGTAAGCTTGAAGGTAGATTCAGCAACTGGAAAGAAAGTTAAATCTGAAACCTTCACACGTGAATTCGTAATTGTTCCAGACGAAACAAACTGCCCAGCACCAGCGCCGAAAGTAGTGACAGCGAAGCCAAAGGCGGAAGCTAACGTGACAGCGAAGCCAAAGGCTAAACCCGCAGCTAAAGCTGACGCAGTGAAACCGACAGCACAACTCTCTACTGAAACAGGAGCGGCACAATGAAAAATTTAATTTTATCTTCACTTGCGATTGCCTTATTGGTCCCGACTCTGTCCTTAGCTCAAGGTGGTAAAAAAGATTTGAAAGGTGAATTTAGCACCCTAGGTGATAACCGCGACGTAGTTGAGCGTGTTAAGAACATGGATACGCATCAAAAAGTGCGCGTGGTACAAAATCGATTAGTCGATCGTAACCACCGCATTGAACTTGCGGGTAACTACGCGTTTAATGGCGGCGGTGATTCCTATGTAAAAACACAAAACGTAGGTGCTTTGCTTGAATACCACATCAACCCACGTTGGTCATTAGGTGTTCAATACCAAAAATCGTACAACACATTAACACCAGAAGGTGAAAATCGTTTAGAAGCCGCTTTAGTTGACCAAACAGCAAATAAAGGTAGCACGATGAAATACCCTGCGGTTGACTATCCTTTAGAAACTCAACTAGCAACGATCAGCTACTACCCTATTTATGGTAAAATGAATTTATTCGACACGGGTATCGCTCAATTCGACGTTTATGTTCAATTAGGCTACGGCAAAATGAACTTATTCAGCGGAACAAGTGATGTGACATCAATTGGTCTGGGTTCTGGTGTTTGGTTAACTCAAAGAATCACAACGCGTATCGAAGGTCGCTATCAACAGTACGAAGATCTTTTAAAGACAGATCGTCGCAAACAAAGCAATTTCCAAGCGGTCGCAAGCCTAGGTATTCTTGTATGGTAAAAACAGTCGCTAACCTATTACTCACTTTATCGATGTCAGTAGCATTGGCTGCTGGCAGTGATAAAGATAAAATGAATAAAGCACGCGAGCTTTATGAAAAAGGTAAGCTCGACGCTGCGGTTGATATCTATTCAAAAATTCAACCAAGTTCTGACTTCTGGTTAGAAGCTTTGGAAGAACGTGCCTGGGCCCATACTCGCCAAGGTAAATTTGAAGATGCACTCGCTGATTTACAATCGATCACATCTCCGGTTTGGGCTCCCCAAGTAGGACCTGAAACATACATGCTATCGACGTTCGTATCTTTAAAAATCTGCGCTTACAAAGATGTGATTAAAAAAGTCGATATCTTTAAAAAGCGTATGTTACCAAGAGTCGAAGCACTAGAATCTATGATCGATCAACCGATGTCAGAAGAGACTTGGAAAACTGTATCGAAATTAAAAAAATCGACAGTTTCAATGAGTTCATTAGGACAAACTGCAGATAAATTTCCTCGTTATTTCTACAGAGATTCTGAGTTAATTTCCCTCGTAAAAAAAGGCTTACGTGAAAAAGCAGAGGCCCGTATGAAAGTATTGGCTAAAGCGGATCTTGCTGAAATTGAAACGAACTTAAAGAAAATGAAGATCATCGATATCGAACTGATCCAAAATGTTTTAACGCTTGATAAAGATCAAACGGCTAAAGCAAAGGATTTAAAGTTCTCTGGTACGGATAAGAACAAAACAATGACGTTCCCAGTAAGTGGTGGCGATGATGAAGTTTGGGTGGATGAAGTCGGACACTTCCAGGTAAAAGCGGAAAACTGCCCGTACAAAGGGGCTTCTTTATGATGACTAAAAATTTAATTCTGAAATTATCAACCGTGCTCTTGCTAGGGGCCTGCGGCGTGAAGTCGCCGGAACGCCAAGGCCCACCAGAAAAATTCAGCGAGGTGACTGCAGAAGTTTCCCAGGAAGCAACACTACCAGAACCGAAAGTAAATATTTTATTCGTGGTGGATAACTCGGGCTCCATGAAAGGCTACCAAGCCAAAATGGCAGAAAACATCGAATTATTTGCAGAGACGTTCTTTGAAAACTCGCGCGTGGATTACCGTATTGGCGTTGTACCTGTTTACGATTCCAAATACTTAAATGAGAGAACCGTTTACGTTCCATCGGGCGTTAGAAAAATGAACCCACTGGGTGAATTAGTTAAATTAAAAGGCGCTGATGGTAAAGAAATCGCAGATCAAGTGTACATTACTCGCGATACTCCGAATCCAAAAGAAGTATTGAAGAATACAGTGATGATCGGAACCCAATGGGGTCCAGAAGCCGAAGAATCGTTCTCCCCTGTGTTAGCTGTTACAAGTCTGCAATTAAATGAAGAGAAAAATAAAGGGTTCTACCAAACGGATGCGTACCTAGCCGTTATTTTTTTAACAGATGCTGATGATGTGACTCTAGGTTTATCGGCTGAAGATTTTTATCAAAAGTTGGTAGACTTAAAAGGTGGCGATCGTTCGAAAGTATTAATCGCTGCGGCTCTGCCGAACCTAGATAAGAAAAGCGCTTCGTGCGCGACTGATGGTCGCGGTCCCGTTCAAGCATTCCCCTCTTTATTGTCAGCATCTGGCGGTATCTTTGCGGATTTATGTTCCCGCGATTTCGGCGCACACCTAGCAGAATTCGGTCACAACCTAGTTCAGCGTGTGGCGGCACAAAAGCGTCAGCTGGAATTCACTCCCGATATTACTACTTTAAAAGTTTCCTTTGGAACAAAGGAAAATCCAGATCAACAGGTTTTGGAACGTCCACGTGATTACACATTTAATCCAGACACGAATGAAATCGTGCTAAGCCCGTTCTTAAAATTATCTCGCTCGGAAGGTGCAACGTTAAGAGTTAGCGCTAAACCGGTCAGCTTAGGTAACTTTAAAAACGATCGCGCGACACCTATCAATCGCGTTCGTCAGTAAACCAAATACTATCTAATTTCTAGCGACCCCAAGTGAGGATTTTAAAATCCACACTTGGTTTTTTTTCGTTTTCTTAGACAGTCTCTATGCGGTATTTGTCACTATAGGCCTCGTTTCCCCCTATATTCTTACTGAGCCGATTTTTATGGGCCTTTGGGTTGCATTTTTATCTTAACTGTATGGAAAACACTAAAAAAGCCTCAGTGTCGAAAGTCGCCCTAGTTTTAACAAGTTTGATACTATTCGCAGGTTGTGCAAAGAAGACAAATTCGCCTTCGAAGGAACAACCTAAAGCCGCCGAAGCCAAGACGACACCTCCCAAAAAGGATGTTCCAGAAACGACGCCGACACCTCCACCAGCGGATGACAACGCAGAGACTGCAAATCCAGACACAAACACAGGCAGCAAAGTTACAACTCCGTCTCCCGGAACGTCAACACCGTCTCTACAACAAGGTTCAGAAGTTCCAAAGCCGGGAACTAACGCTAAGGCACCAACATCAGCCATGTCAGTACCCATGTCAGTGCCTCCAACCCAGCAGCAAACTCAAAAAACGTGTCCAACATCTGATGTTGAGATCACGAATCCAGAGCTAGCCAAACTGTGTACGAACGTTATCGAATCCGATCCAAAGAAAATGCAAGAGTGCCTTCTGCAGAAAATAGTAGACTTAACGGTCCTACTAAAAACTGAAGACGGTATTTTAACTAGCGAATCTTTAACTTGGATTACAGATAACGCAAAAAAAGACTGCAACCAAACATCAGAAATTTCGGGCGATTTATTGACGAAGTTTAACAAAAAACTACTGGACGCAACGTCGGAAGTCTTTCCCGAAGCTATCGACCTGATTAAAACGTACGCAAACCAAGGTGGTACTCCGGCAACAGTAAAACCGCAGGCTGCAACTACACCGGCTGTTACGGAAACGACCGACTATAATTTTAAATCTCAAACCCATTCAGGTTCTCGCGACTTTAGGCAGAAGGACGGTTCTGTGAGTTACTCGATCAGCAAAATCGTAACTTCAGTGACATCGACTCGCGGTGATCTAATATCGTCAAACAAAAATTTCTTCGGCAATCTAGCTGCCTATTCATTCGACTTTACATTGAAAGCAAACAAGACCTACACACTTCAATATAAAGACGATGCGGGTGAACTGATTTTAGATTACAACTTCGTAAGTGGTTCTGTGGATGGCCTTAAAAAAGGCGAGTCCGCACGGGTTGTTTTAACGAAGGCGTCTTGGTTAAAAGTGATCGAACATGAAACGCAAAAACTATTAAACAAGTTCTATCCAAATACACCACGATCTGGAATGAAGATTTTGTTATCGCCCCTGGACCCACCAACGGCGCGTGTATGTAATATTGGTAAAGGTTATTTCTTAGGTAGCCATGCTATTGAATGCGGTGACCCTGCGTACAGCGTCCGTATCCAGGTTTTGGAAAAAACAAATTAATCTAAATCAAACGATAATTGATCACCCGCTTGGGGTGGTCTTTTGAAATGCTCCGAACTTAAATTAATATCCTTTTCATTTAAACCTAGTCTTCGCGTCGTAAGTTTAAATAGACTTCTTATGTGTTCAGCGCGTGGACCCGAGCCACGCATACGATCACCAAATTCAGCACTATTTAGTTTCCCATCGCGAATATCCTTAATGGCACTCATAATTTTATCATAGCGAAGTGGTCGATGCGTTTTCACCCATTCATCAAACACGGGCAACACAGAACCTGGTAATCGCAGCGGTACAAAACCGGCTATCTGCGCACCCGCCTCTTTCGCCGCTTTCAAAATCATGGGCAATTCCTGATCCGTCAATCCGGGGATCACGGGTGCTACATTAACTCCCGTAGGAATACCTGCAGCACTGAGTTTTTCAATCGCGGCTAATTTCGCTGACGGTGTTGACGTTCGTGGTTCAAGGTTGCGCGCCAGATCTGCATCTAATGTCGTGATCGACAGGAATACCATACACCCGTCCCACTGAGCCATATTCTGCAAAATATCAATATCCCGAGTAACAAGCGCATTCTTAGTAATCATCCCGACGGGATTTTTAAATTCGCTTAAAACTTCTAAACACCCGCGAGTTAGTTTCAGTTTGCGTTCAATTGGCTGATAGCAATCCGTCACCCCGCTCATGAATAACGTCTGCCCATCCCAAGAGGACTTGAGTAGAGCTTCACGTAGTAACTGCGGAGCTTCGTATTTCACATGAATTTTAGATTCGAAATCAAGACCTGCAGAATACCCCAGGTATTCATGGGTCGGTCGCGCATAACAATAGGCACAACCGTGCTCGCAACCGCGATAGCAATTAATCGAATAATCAAAACCGACGTCGGGACTATTGTTTTTTGTGATAATGGTGCGTGAGGTGTCTTTGATCAATTCAGTCGCTAATAACGACCGTTCCCCTTCTTCAAGGAGATAATTATCATGATCTTCTTCCGTTGCCTCGAAGTGCGTGGATAGAAAACGATTAGCGATGTTGCTCAAGGCCCCGCGACCTCGAATATCCTTACGGAATTCTTTTTGCATTTACATATTATTTACATATATCAAAAGAAACACAAGAGCTAAATTAACGGCATGTTTGGCCTGGACTGGATCCGCTTCAGGCCGATGTGCATTCCTTAATAGGAAACGTTTTCACACAAAAACCACTACGTAAGTCCTGATAACTCGCCCTAACCGTTTTTTTCAACAATCTTTTATATGAAACATCAGCGATCGTTATAGTGCGATACCTTGTGCCAAACCATCAAAATGCTTGGGATTTTTAAACTTCTGAATGACACTTTTCTCATGTTATTTTTTATCTTCCAAGGGGGGAAGTTATGGTTCGTACAAAATGGATTTTACTATTCATCGCAGCTGTGATGAACGCTAACCAAACGTTAGCCCAGACAGAAATGTCAGCTGACGATTTAGAGTTAGAACAACGAGTGATGAGCACTGTTAAGACAAAAGTGCAGGCAGCAACAAAGGCTCCAAAGCCAACATTAGCGCACATTCAGAGCTTCTTGAAAAAAAGCAAAGACAGTCAGCCTAAATGTGTCGACGCAAAGAAAGTTCCGTTCGCGGATAAATATGTTTTAACGTACGATGCTCAAGGGAATCCGTGCCGTATCTATGATCTTTCATTTCCAAATTTACGTGCAGTCGTAAAAGCGGTTCCGATGTTTCAAATGCCCGTAAGACAGCTAGCTTCAAAAGATTTTATCAATGCGCTAGATGGTGACTGGAACGCGATCCAAAATCGTAATAGTGAATACAACCTTCGCTTCAATGCCCGTACCGCGGCTCGCACAAGTTTTGTGTCGACGTTAAAATTTAAAAACAAACCCAAAGCCGTTCCGGGTTCACAGGCAACATCATCAGATGTGGGGCTACCCGTTTCATTCTCGCTTGCGGATTTAGAATTAAATTCTAGCTTAGATTTAGCACCGGCAACAAAAAATCAATTAAATGATGTTTTGCAAGCATTAGATGCAGATACAGCGATGTCAGCAGAAAAAACAAGCCAAGTTCGTCAGTACTTCATGACGGTTTTAAATCAACCACAAAAAGTTTTACAATCTGTAAAATTTAATTGGAATGATTTAAACAAAGTTTACGATGTAGCTATCGATGGCGATTTCTTGCCGTTGATGGGACCTGTTGAACTTGTTAACTTCCAGACTCAATATAAAGGTGTAGTTGAAAAATTATTCCGCAGTATTTTGAGTAGCGTTTTAGTTCAACTTCCACGATTGATACCTAATCGCACGATTGGCGCTATCGTTGAAGTCGCTGTGGATGATATCTTTGAACAAATTGATGTTATGTACGAATACCAAACGAATCGTTTAGAACAAACTCTAAAGAACATTAAAAACTATCCCGTCAGCGCTGCCGATCTTCCGTCATTGGAAACTCGTGCGTTAAACATTCTATACGGACAAAGAGCCGACTTAATGAATGCGTACATCATGTCAGTAGCTACGGGTGCTCCATTTGATTGGGAAGCGTTTGAAAAAACAGGAAAATCAGCTCGTTACTCGATCGAAAAACAACGTGATATCCTAATGGATAAAACACACTCTCGTTTAGTTCTTGAAAAAGGATGCAAAACTGAAATCGTAAATGATTACTTTGCGATTTGCTATAAGAACGGTGTTAAAGACGGCGTTTACTCGTTGATTTCAGAACAAAATATTGCGTTTAAAAATATGGGTGCCCCCCTAATCCATAGATATAAACGTCCCTACGAAGTATCTGTGATTCGCGGTGGAACTTGGTTATTATCAGTAGGATTACGTGTAGTCGGTTTACCTTTGAATCGAACAGTGACGTATCAATTAAACAACCTACTTAAGGGTTTCATGCGTGCTGGCGTTGTCGACGAAGCGTTCTTACAAAATAGCCTTTATAAAAATAAAATGGCAGGAACGGCAACCATCGAAGCCCAGAACATCTTGAGCTGGATGTACATTCAGAACTTGAATCCATTCTTGCCCAAGACGATGAAGTTTGAAACAGCATTGATCGAAGCTAACAAATCATTATTAGGTATCAACTAGGAGTCTATATGAAACTAAATAACAAACTAACTCTTTCACTCTTATTGATCGGTTTAAACGCATTTTCCGCTCGAGTAGCTGTTACGGATTCGGGAACAGATTTTTCTCACGAGTGGTTAACGGGCCGCGCGCTTATCAACACTAAAGAAGTGATTGGTAACCGTGTCGACGATGACCGAAATGGAAAAGTAGACGACATCTACGGCTGGAATTTTGCGGATAACTACGGCAAAGTTTTCTTTAAAGAACACGTAGCGGACGTTCCCGATAAAGTTTATAAAATCATGGACGTTCTATCGCGTATCCAAGCCGGCAGCCAAACCCCAGATGATGAAAAATACTGGAAAGAAAACATCCAAAGCTTAACAGCGGCTCAAAAACAAAAACTTTCTAGCGAATTGAACTTCTTCGGTCAGTACGCGCACAGTACGCACGTTTCTGGGATCATTGCATCGGTTTCACCCGACGCACGTATGATGTCAAATCGCGTGTTCCCAGATACGCCACTTAGTTTTGTAAATCCAATGGCAGCGTCTGGTCAGAAAAAAGGTATCATGGATATGGCTTATAAATTATTAGCCGTATTAACTAATGGTACGTTTGAACAAGCAGCGGCCTATATTGGTCAGCAACAAATCGATGTAGCGAACTACAGCTTGGGTGTTCAACTTTCAGCGATCGCGGGTATAGCTTTATCGTTAAAAAAAGTAGTGCCACCCACTGCGGATGAAATCGCAGCAGCGGTACAAAAGCAATGTACTAAAGGATCTGATGAAGCCGCTTACAAAAAATGCGTGGCGCAAGTGACAGAAACTGTATCGGCGCCATACAATGCAAAATTAAATGCTGAAGTTATGCGTATGTACGCACAGTATGAACCCCAAGGTAAAAAATGGTTAAGTGCGGCACCTAAAACATTGTTCGTAATTGCAGCTGGTAACGACGGGGCTGACAATGACAAACGCCCTACGTTTCCAGCGAACATCCAAGTGGACAACAGCATCACGGTCGCTGCAAGTAACGGTGTTATGGCTTTAGGTAGTTTTTCTAACTACGGTCTAACAACCGTTCACGTCGCGGCTCCAGGTGTGGCCATCAAAAGTTCAGTTCCAAGCTTAGATAACAAGTTAGTTCTTCCAATGTCGGGTACGTCGATGGCGGCTCCGTATGTTGCGGGTGTCGCGGCTAAGATGAAAGACATCAATCCTCAGTTAACCCCAGGACAAATGAAAGAAATCCTGATGGGAACAGTGGATAAAAAGGATTGGTTGAAAAATAAAGTTATCAGTTCAGGTGTAGTAAACGCGCAGCGCGCGTACATGGCCTCTGAGAAATCAAAGTCTATAACGATAGCTGCGGCGATTGCTGAATCCATCCAAAGCGTGGCCGATCAAAAAGAATTAACGGCACCAAAACGTATCTTTAAAGCGAACTCGCTATCAAAAGAAATGCGCGAATTCGCAGATCAAATAGTATTCTAATTTCTGTTTTACAAGGACTCGCTACCGTTATTTACACGTGTAGCGAGTTTTCTGAAGACTTAGCAAATTGCTAAACGTCGCTGTTTTAAAGCCTCCGGCACGGCATGCATTCACATCTAAATTTTTGAATGAAATTCGTCCATCAATAATTAATCCCGCAACGGCTAAAAACACCGGTGTGATTTCTTTGCGGATTGCATTTACAACCATTGGTGGCTTGCCGTCATCACCCGCTTCGTAGCCATAAGGGCACATTTCCTCGTTGAATGCGCGATCAACACTCCATCCGTTGTACAACATTCGATACAAACCGGCCAAGGCTCCTGTGCGGTCTTCACCGGCAGTACAATGAAAAAGAATTTTATGTGAGCGCGATTTTTCAACTTTTACAAGGTATTCAAGCGCCGTGATGACTTGAACACACGAGTCTTCAATCGGACCCATGTCTTTCCACTTGAATGGAATGTGGAAGATATTTTTCATTGGAATCCCTACTTTCTGCAGGTCTTCGATTTCTTTAGTTACTTCATTTTTATTTTCATTTTTAAAAATAAGGACGTGCGTAAAACCAGCTTGTTTTAAGTACGTCGAGCCTTTTGTTGGCGCCGCACTTCTAAAAATTTGATCAGAAAGTGCATGAAAGTTTTCTATCTGAGCTGACGCCGTTGCCGAAACAAAAAAGGCCATCACTGTCGTTGCCAACGTACGTACTAATATCATAAAGTCTCCAGGTTTTTTCTAAGGCCCCGGAGTATAGCGCAGTTTATTCAGTTACAGACCGTAGTTATTTAGACAGTAAATTCTATATCAACAAGAATTTTTGGCTGTATAGATTTTAAACACGACCACCTTAGAAAGCACCTATCTTCGTTTTGGTAGCTTATCCGACACTTCAAAGTAATTCGGCGACAAGGATTCATGAGCCACGTTCTGGTACGTCAGCAGGTAATAAAACTTCTTTTCCACCACAAAGGCTTGTGGCTGAGCGGGCAACTGTCCGTCAAAAATGCTCAACGTAATATTATTTGCAGCCCCATTTTCCCATATTTTGAAGTGAGTACGATTCGTCGGGCCAACTGTAGGACCCTTAGGGTCTTGCGGAGTATGTTCCGTCCCGATGTACGTGATGACAAAGTCTTTAAATTTTACGGGGTGATCTTTGAGTTTTAAAATGCGTTTATTTAAACCCGGAACAACTAATGAATCGATATCGCGAATTAAGGTGTCTTCCGCCGGTGTCTTTTCCGTTAAGAATCCCGTCGAAGGTGTTTTAACACGATTACCAATAAACTGAATAACATGGGAATCCTTACCTTGGCATTGAAATGATAAGTGCGTTCGTTCTGCTTTTGGTCCCCACTTAACCATCATGTCACCGTTTGCGGGAAGAGCCTGGATGCGATCGATAATCGCTTTGATAGCCTCTTTGCTTTTGATCGTAGTTTCACCGACTACTTTTTCATCAGAAATCGATTTAAATTTAATAATGTTTAATTCAGCACAGTCCGTGCTTTCAAACCATTTAACTGTTTTCACGTCGGCTTCTGCATATTGGCAGATAAATGTACTTGCTATTAGTATCGCTAACCCAATTTTTTTTTCATAGTTTACGATACTTCAACTGGGTCGCTAGTCAACGTGACCTTGGTACTACTTTATGGTTGCGGCAATTGATAATGTAACAATGCCCCTGGGCCAACAGGAATTCCGAATGTAATCCAAATGAAAAGCATCAGTGACCAAAAGATCAGAAATCCAATCGAGTACGGTAACATCAACGCGATGATCGTTCCCACTTTAGCATTCGAATCATACTTATTGGCGAATGCCAAGATCATTGGAAAGTAGGTCATCAATGGCGAAATGATATTTACCACCGAATCGGCAATACGGTAGGATGTTTGCGAAAGTTCAGGTGAAATTCCCAAAAGCATAAACATAGGCACAAATACCGGTGCCATCAAAGCCCACTTTGCCGAAGCCGACCCGATTACCAAA
This sequence comes from Bdellovibrionaceae bacterium UBA2316, assembly GCA_002345205.1. Lineage (GTDB taxonomy): Bacteria > Bdellovibrionota > Bdellovibrionia > Bdellovibrionales > Bdellovibrionaceae > UBA2316. The sequence goes on from DDVI01000021.1 coordinate 21,175, forward strand.
TCAAGCATCACCGTCAATAAAATAAAGCCCAGCATCAACGGAATGGTACCCAGTTCCCAAGATTTTAATACCTCGGAACCTTTGATAGCTAAAATAATTCCGATATTAGAATAGTTAAATAATGAGATAAATTGAGACGCAAAAAAAACAAGCACCAAATACGGCGCCATCGACACCATGGCTTCTTGCATCGACTTAACAATGTCTTCTATTTTCGTGAACGTTCCACTTTTAAATCCAAATGCTAACCCCGTTGTTGAACCCAAAATGAAAATTAATGCCACGATACCTTTCAAAGCCGAAGAGTGAAACAGATCGGGAGTTTTAGGTTCACGCAAATAACCATCTTCAGGAATTAAACCCGCAAGTAAGAAACTAAAAAACACTAAAGCTATGATACCCGCAGCCTTTAAACCTTTCTTCTCCGCTGCCGATAAATTTTCAAGTGGCGCTTTTTCAACCGGGCCATGATACTCACCTAAGAACGGAATTGTAATTTTGTAGGCGATGACTGTTCCAACACCCACAATTAAAAATGAAGACGAAGCCATAAAAAACCAATTTGATAACGGCGTTACGATGTAGGCCTTATCTAAAATCCGCGCAGCTTCCTGGGAAATTCCGGACAGCAAAGGATCGGCGGTACTCAATAGTAAGTTCGCTGCGAAACCACCCGATACACCCGCAAAACAAATCGCTAACCCCGCAAGTGGATTTAATCCAGCACTATGAAAGGTCATGGCCGCTAGTGGAATCAATAAAATATACCCAATATCACCACCCGTGTGTGATAAGACACCGGCCATTAAGACAATAGGCACTAACATTGTACGAGAGGCTTTTAATACAAGAACACGCAGAAGAGCGGAAAGTAACCCACTTTTTTCTGCCAAACTAAAACCCAGCATCGCGATCAGCACGGTTCCCAGCGGTGCAAACGAGGTAAAGTTTTTTACCATATCGGTTAGTAAATAGCGAAGTCCATGACCCGAAAGTAAATTCACTGGTTTTAAAACATCTTTACTGACCGGATGAATCGCGTTCATATCCAATGCGTTCACTAATCCAGATAATAGAAATACAAACCCCGTTAAATACAAAAACAATAGCGCCGGATGAGGCAATGCATTTCCGGCGGCCTCAACGCGAAGAAGAATACGGTACCATAATTTTGCAGTGTCTTTTTTAGGTGGAGTATGTGTCATGACCTGATGGATAGATGACCTCAGCTAAAAGGTCAACAGGTCAAAAATACACGGAAAACGCCATTTCTCTGAAGCCATTACCCTCTAAAACTGGGGACAGCTCAACATTTGAAAATAAACCACTGAAATCAAATTTTGTTTTAAAGATCTCCAGTGTTTTGGCTTCGTTAAATTTGGGAACTGTCACAAGGTACATCTTAGGCAATAACAACTGAACCTGAGTCATGCCAGCCGCAGCTAACCAATCCACATGAACCTGGGAACAGTCTTCAACACAGGAAACGATTACTTCACCAAGAGTGTACCCAAAATCCACGGGATACGGTAAACTACCTGCACCACGAATGGAAATATCCTGAGCCTCGGGGTCATCTAGCTTCACTGTGTTAATGTCCGTCGGAATATCTAAAATAAAGCTTCTATCCTGAGCCCATACCTGAACGCGCAGTGAACTTTGAGAATTAAAATCATTTACCCATAAAAACACGGTGCCTAAACGCGCTCCATGATTGGGCAATAACTGATCAAGGAATGATACAAGTTTGTTTTTAAAATCGTCCTTCGTCATTTCCCAGGTTACCGTTTCTGATTTATACTGAAATGTGGTTTCAGTTTCGCATAACGATCGCTCATAAATCGTTGCGCAGCCGACATGTCCTGCGAACGCGGATGTTTTTAGTAGTAAAAGTGCAATTAAAAAGATAAATGTACGCATAAAAAAAGCCTAACACCTGAAGGATACACATGCGAAACAAGAATTTAGCTCGCCGCTGGATATTATCTGGATTTTTTATTTTTATTTTCATTTTTCCGTTGGCGTCAGAAGCCGGCCAAAAATTCGTAGGTCAAATTAATTTGTGGAAACGTCCCGTGTGTAGCGAGCAGAAAAATTGCCCTTTGCCTCAAGCCTTTGGTTCTACGTGGACTGCCGAGATTGAAATTGAGCGTCCCATTCAAGCCGGAACATCGACCGTTAAATCAGTGACACTAAAGCAAAGCGATTGGACAGCCATCGTTAGCATGTACTGGGTGGTACCGGTGGCACCTGAACGTGATTATGTTGTGACTCAAGTTAAACTGAACCACGCGATTCATGGATTTGTTTTTGAATGCAGTCGTTACGACGGACCAGAAAATATGAATGGATTTCCAACGGGCGCGTGTTCGGGCCGCATCGGTACCGAGCAAATTGGTATATCGATGTCTAAAGGCGCTGTTCGAAGAAATAGACGCTAATCATTTTAGATACCTTTAAGAACAGATAGAATCCATTCGCGGTTTGCAAATATTGGAACAAAATAACCACGATTTAAATCAGCATCGCAGTCTGGAGCCGACAACTTAGTCGACTGAATTCCCTCGAGCGTCCACACGCCCTCGTTCCAAGAAAAAATGCCACCACCGCTATCGCCTTCACACGGACCTGCTTTTTCTTGCATTGATTTATAACGATAGAAACTTTCTTTTCCTTCAAACGAAATTTGAACTACATCCGATATGGGGATGGATGCCGAAGAGGAATCATACATGGGTGCTTGGGACCCATTTGCGATCAACCAAATATTAGGAACCAATGCATTTAAGTTACGTTCTTCTTTTGCTAATTCAAATGCGGGAAGTTTAAATGGAACATCCCAACGCAAAACGATTAGACCGATATCATAGCCATTTTTTTTAAAATCGGGATGATCATGAAAGTCAGATGGAAAACCGGCTTTTGCAATTTTTTTGAATGTTGATGTATGAATCTGTCCCGTTTCTAAATTCTCGACGCTGATTTTTCGAATAGAATTAAACTCAATAAAACAGTGCGCCGCCGTCACAATGACCTTGGCGTTTAATAAGACGCCACTGCATTTAGAAACTGGATTCCCACGTTCCCCACTGCCCAGGCGAACTACTGGCGATCGCCCGTGCCAATCTTTAGGAATGGGAAGGCCCCCTTGGATAGCAAATGTTTGGAGCGCGCAATAGATGAACAAAACAACCAGTTTCATGGCTATTGATAAACTGTTTTTTCAGGTAAAAGTCATGGTATTTAGCGGTTCTAGAAAATTTTTACTGTCCGATGAGAACGGCGCCGATAAATATCGCACCCACACCAAACCATTGAGATCTGGTCAATCGCTCGCCAAGCCAAAACGCAAACGCCTGTGAAAATAATATCGAAGTATTACGTAACGAAATGGCAACGCCGGCATAGCTGTTTTTTAAACCATATAAGAACAAGATAAAAGAACTACCCGACAATATCCCCGCCACAATAATCCAGCGATAGTCTTTACGTTCGATCTTTTTAATATCTTTTATAGCCACCGCTCTACTTTTGAGCGCCAAGAAAGGAACCGAGGTCACCATCGACAACACAAACAAGCCCACTTGACTGACCCCTTGATCTAACGCCAACCCGTAAAATATATGATATCCGGCGATGAAAAATGAACAACTCAACGCCCAGAATACACCTATGCGATTAATCTGAGTTTTATCTTTCGATGGCGTGAGAAAAATTCCGAGGGCTAACAAACTAACTCCAAAAACTTTTAATGTCGAAAGAGGCTCTCCCAAGAAAGAAACCGAAACCAACGTTACAATCAGCATCGCCCCACCACGCATGATAGAATACGAAATGCCAAAAGGCGCCGTTTCATAGGTGCGACTTAGGGAATGAAAATAACCCGCTTCAAACAGTCCCGCCGTGATCGTAAACGCAAGTCCCAAGGCCGAACCAATCGTAAGTCCACCGGTAAATGGCGATACACAAACCGACGTTAATGTGGCGATCGTTACAACTAACAATAAAACAGAATGCTTGGGACCTAAGCGTTTAAAAATGAAATTCCACGCAGAGTGGAAAAATGCAGAAGCGATTAAAATTATCTCGGCTCTCACTGTATTCATATTGATTTTTTTTTGAAGATAAATCAAGGTATAGAAATGATTCAGCTTAAAGGTGTTCACAATTTAGTCGTCAAATCAACAGTTCGTACTCATACCATCATCTCCGACACTAGCGTAGCTAGCGGTGGCCAAGATGAAGGCATGAATCCACATGAAATTCTAGAAACCGCATTAGCGGCCTGCACCGCCATCACTTTAAAGATGTATGCAAAACGCAAAAACATGGCCCTTGATGATGTTCACGTCGAAGTGACTACAGTATCCGAAGGCAAAGATTCTGTATTGTCGAGAAAAGTACACCTAGTAGGTGCTTTGTCGCCTGAAGATAAATCACGACTTATGGAAATTGCGGATAAGTGTCCTATTCATAAGTTGATTATGAGTAACGTTACGATTCAAACGGAGAGTGTTTAATAGATCGTTGAGCGGAAACGATTCGAGGTTCGGCGTTCGAGGTTTCCGTACCGTTTATGTTTCCGTGATCGTATCGTTTATTTCTTTTAATTTCAAAGTTCTGCCGTCTTGACGGAGGCTAGGGAACTAAAAATCATTTAAAAACTCAATTTCAATTTCCAAAAAAATGGCTGCGGCGTGGGTAATTTTTTTGAGGATTTGCCTTTGCCTCTTCTTTTGCTTTCAATTCATGCTCAGTCTTCCGTCTGGGGCCTCGGCTTTATAATTATTTTATTCGCCGGGGGTTTTTGAAAGACTCTGCGGATCTGACACAAGATGTGTTTTCTAGGTTGTATTTAAAAATGACCAACGGTGCCTTTGATGAAACCAAAGGCTCTATAGATGCCTTTGCGTTTGGAATTGCTCGTTTTGTCGCTCTCGAGAATCAACAAACGAGTCACTTGTATTTGCTATCAGATGACGATGAGTTTAACTGGGATAAATTAGCGGGCGCTGATGTATCAGCGGATATCGAGACCGACTACCACCGGCAGCAAACCGTTCGTTTGTTCTTAAACGAAATCAAATCCCTAAATCCGATTCAGCAAGAAGTACTGACCCTATATATGGATGATGAACTTAAACTGGATGACATTGCCGACATGATGAAACTACCCATTGGCACAGTTAAGAGTCATCTGTTTCGCGCTAAAGAAAAATTAAAAGATTTATTAGAAAACAAAGGAATTAGTTTATGAGTGATGATTTTGATTCATTAAAAAAACTAGGAAAATCAATCTCGCAGAAGCCATCCGACAAAATGATAGCGCAATGGACGAGCACACCATTTAAAGTTTCAAATTTTACTATAAAAAAAACAAACTGGTGGCAGTTAGCCGCGGCTTTAGTTGCAGGTATTCTGATTGGTAAATTTTTATTGCAATCAGGGCCCGATTTTTTTTCAATGGTCGCAAAAAATCATATTGAAGATGAAACTTTTGAGTACGTTTACACCAATAACTAGTGTTGACAACGTAACCATTCGCAAGTGCTTGTTTGAATATTTATTGAAAGGTAATTTTATGAAATTAATTTTAAGTCTTTTAACTCTTGTTTTCGCTCTAGGTGCTGTTGCTGAAGATATCACGTTTTCCGATTTCGATACGCCTCGCAAAGAACTAGACGCCGATAAACTTCGCTGGAAAGTAGAAATTCAAGGAGACCTATTAGTCTTTAACAAAACGGGAACACGGCTTTTGTTCAAATCAGATGAAGAGCGCAAATGGCGATTTGGAAACGAAAAACCGATCACTAGCTATTGGAATGTAGCCAGCAAGGGGTTACCAACCACCGCTCTATATCATGAATGGCAATTTAGTCCTCAAGGTGAATTGCAAGTGAAATTTCGACAGTATGATTCTATGTCGATGAATCGCGATGGCAGCATTAAAACGGGAAAGCTATTACAAGAAAAAGACCTGACTATAGAAAACATGGCGGGTCCTTCTATCGTTCTTTTCCAAGACGATACTCGCCGCATCGTAGCCCAATTCCGTATTCAGATCTGGTCTGAAGAAAATGCGATTGATATTGGCAAACTCGGTATTAATTCAAATCGAATGACCGTTTATGATAACAAAGGCAATGTGTGGGCGAGCCGCTTAGATAACTCGACGGGAAATAATATTTACTATGGTCTAACTACCCATATGGGCACAGTGTATATCAGTTATTTGCCATTTGAAGGCGCAAAGAAAATTGGTATCGCAGAAAAAAATAGAATTCGAATAGAGCACGGACCATTACGTATCGCTATTGAAAGCAACGAGGCCTTTTTGCCTCGCGGAGTTCAAGCTAATATCTATGGAATTATCGATTTAAACAAAAGAACAGAACGTTTGAACCAAGTTCGATCAAATGGTTCTGATAAAGAATCTAATTTCCTAGAGGCTATTAAAAAAAAATAATCTAAAGGCCTCAAAGCGGAACAGGCTTTGAGGCTTTTACTATTGCATCTGCTGACTGCCGCCCGAACTAGAATCGCCCATTTGGCGAGATTTATAGCCACCACCCAGTTGCGTGTGAGTTGCGCTACCCTCACCGTATTGAGCCTGTGGTTGATAAAGTGAAAAATTAATTAACAGGCCTTTATAGCTCAATGGATATTTTGGTGATATCCCAAAAACAGATTTTAAAACGATTTCCTTTTTCAATTCAGATTCCACTAAATAAGAAACACAAGGAACCGCGCCCGAAGAATGACGAGACAATTCGCCCGTAAATTTATTGCAAGTCGTATAGCTGTAGCCCGCGATCATATCCGAACGAAAACTGCGCGCATTAAATTGCTCTTCATGAATGTCACACACTGATGAAAACCCAGCCGGCATCGCCTGCTGACAACGAGCTTTATTAAATTGAACTTGGCTCTGCCCAAATGCGACTAAGCCAGCCTGCAAAACTAAAAGTGAAAACCACATTCTCATACTACGTCTCCGTTATGAATGACGGATTATGCCAATCTGGGACCACTTTGAAATGGAATACTTGGGATCTGAGTCTTTTTTTTGAAAAGAAAGTAGACAAAGTACCTTAACTTTTTTTCAAAAGGTAATCAGACCCTCGGTTATTGAATCTAGGCACATCGGCGGCGGTTTCCGAGAGTTTTTCAGAGCTAGACCCAAGCCGCGTTCTGTTTATTTTCTCTACTTTGCCTTTTGAATGCGTTTTACAATTTAGCCTATGAATAGATTTTTATTTTTACTGTGCGTTCTTGCTGTGGCATTTTATTTTTCTCCGAGTTCAGCGGCGACGGCGTTGTCGTTGAAAATGAATGGGACACTGAAATGGAAACAACATTGTGCAAATGTGGCTTCGACGCCCGATCTATTTTTGCGATCGATTTCGCACGCAGAGAATCGTCTTTCGTTTACCAATCATGGCGGTCTATTCAATGGTGGCGTGTGTTGGTGGCATAGTCGATTGATTCGTACCGCTCAGTATTTGGCCGTGTTTGATGCGTCCGCCCCCAAACCGACGCTGGATGAGGCGTATGACTTAGTTCATCGTTTACGCAGTGGTCGTCCAGCCACCATTCCAGGTTTCAATAATCTTCACGAGTTTTCAAGTGCATTTTATGGGATCGTTCAGCAAAATTTGGAAGAGTGGCAAGTGTCAAACGGAGGATTTGGTTTTGGTTTCCTTGATGGCCTGACCGGCTCAACGACCGTTCCCGCAGCTGAACTAAAATCCTTAATGGATGGCGCCTACGTCGAAATTAGGAAACACCAAAAGCCTCTATATCAAGTTCTACAATTGCCAGGCGTTACGGCACATGCATGGATTATTATCGGGATGAAGCCAACGACTTCTGGATATTTGTTTTCCGTCGTCGACAGCAACTATTTAGATATTCAATCTTGGGCTTATAATTACGGTGAAACAAATTTCTTATACGGACGATCGCCATTTGTAAGCTATACGACAAAGCGTGGATTAAAGGAAGAAGCCCTTCTTTCTAAACGACTGAACGACGTGTGTGCGAATTTACAATCTAAAGGTAAGCTTGTAGACGCCCCCCTTACACTTGATGAAGAACTTGATTTACTTATGGGACCGCCGGCGGCTAATTAAACTTTATCACGAAACAGGTATTCGGGTGCTGAGAATCGATAAAAATTTCGCCCCCGTGTTTTTCAATAATACCCTTAGAAATACTGAGCCCCAAACCAATACCTTTACCGACCGCTTTTGTCGTGTAAAAAGGTTGCATCAATTTTTCAGCAATGTTTTTAGGAATGCCGTTTCCACTATCTATAATTTTGATGACGCGATCACTGACTTCAATTCGAATCCATTTTTCGTTTAACTCAAGAACAGCATCATGGGCGTTATTTAGAACATTAACTAAAACTTGAACTAGCTCGCCTTCCCGTCCCTCAACGATGAAATAGCAACGCTCAATAATCTCGACAGTAATCCCGGCTTTTTGAAATCTCTCTGAACACAAATCTAACGCCGTTTGGATCAAATCGCTAGAATCAATAGAATCAAAAGGATCAGAGTCCCCATTTCTTGAAAACGTGCGAAGTCCGTCAATAATTTTATTTATTCGATCCGTTGTCTTAATAATAATATCGATATCGCGCTCAACATCATCGAATCGGCGTTCATTGATATGGCGACGTAACGTATATGTACGACCTTTAATAATCGCGAGTGGATTATTTACTTCGTGGGCAATTCCCGAGGACATAATTCCCAATGCCGAAAACTTGCTTTGTTCGATCGCTTTAACTCTGAGTTTCTGTAAATGGGCAATAAACACGTATACGATTGATAATGAAAATGCGTACATCGCGAAAAAATTGACCAATTTTGCCTCTTCCAAATCCAAACCCGGCGTCTGCAACACATCATAACCCGGAAAGGCGACCTTTAAAGAAACACAAAATGCCAAAAGAGGCGTGAGTAATCCAAATATAATACTTTTTCGCTCATGCTGTTCATACAAGAGCAAAGTCATCAAACTCGACGGAACAAAAAAATAACGGCCACCATCATCAAATGGCGTCGTCACGACCGCTACAAATATGAATAAATTCACGCCTAGGATTAAAAATACCCGTGCCCAATTCCGGTGATTATTTTTATTTAAAATTAGAATTAACGGGAACAGAAAACTGCTAAAAATACCCAAGATGGCACTGCTCCAATACGAACTGTTATAAAAATCCACAATTCCATAAAATAACGACACCGCCCATGACAATAGGGAAATAGAGCGTATAAACTTCGTTATTTCCGCGCTGAAATCTAGCCCTGAGTTTTCATTCAATTCATTCTGCATTATTTTATTCCAAAACGTCTATTTTCTTGATCTTTTTTTAACCGACACTAAACTGCTTAGCACATGGAACTACTGAGTCTAAATCAATTAAAATTTAAATACCCTAATACCGAACGCGGACGCCTCGAAATCAATCACTTTCAAGTGAACAAAGGCGAAAAGATTTTCCTTTTTGGTCCTAGTGGCAGTGGGAAGACAACACTTTTAGAACTTTTAGCTGGCGTTCTAACCCCAGTGTCAGGGTCAATTAAAATTGACGGAACTGATTTAGCAACCATGTCGAATACAAAACGCGACGCTTTTCGTGCAGATAATATTGGCTATATTTTTCAAAGTTTTAATTTAATTCCTTACCTGAGCGTAATCGAAAACATTGCTTTACCTTTGAACTTAAGCTTAAAGCGCCGGGCGCAAGTTCCAAAGGATCAAGAACTCGTTAAAATTCAGTCGATGGCCAAACGTTTGGGAATCCTTGATTTACTAGATCATAAAACTAGCGAACTATCCGTCGGCCAACAACAACGGGTCGCCGCGGCTCGTTCATTGATTGGACAGCCTAAATTAATTTTGGCTGATGAACCAACGTCGGCATTAGATTTTGATCATCGTGAAAAATTCTTGAGTTTAATTTTCGATATATGCAAGGAACAATCTATCAGTTTAATTTTTGTCAGTCACGATCGTTCACTACAAGGTTTGTTTGATCGCGTAGTCGCTTTAGCCGATTTAAATGAAATCAAGAATGGCGGTGCTCAATGATTTTTATTCGCTTAGCACTCAAATCATTATGGAATCGAAAACTCACTGCGTTTTTAACTATTACGTCGGTGGCATTAAGTTTAGCACTCTTATTATCTGTAGAGCGCACTCAAAGATCAGCACAGGAAGGCTTTACTCAATCCGTCAGCCAAGTGGATTTATTGGTAGGCGCCCGTACCGGGCCGCTGAATTTAATTCTGTACACCGTGTTCAATATGGGAAATGCGTCCAATAATATCTCGTGGGAGTCGTACCAGGATTTAAAAAAGCACCCTACCGTTGCGTGGACGATTCCATATTCCTTAGGGGATGGTCACCGTGGATATCGTGTGGTCGCTACAGACGAAAATTTTTACGAACATTACCGTTTCCGGGGTGATAAGAAAATAGAACTTTTAGAAGGCGCTGCTGCACTCGGCATTTGGGATGTGGTGATTGGATCGGAAGTCGCTCAGAAATTAAAATATAAAGTCGGCGATCCCGTTGTCGTTGCTCATGGTGTGACTCGCGGTGAAGGTATCCAGATGCATGATGATAAACCGTTTCGCGTTTCAGGTATTTTGAAACCAACGGGAACAGCAATTGATCAAAGTTTATATATTTCTTTGTACGGAATGGAAGCCATTCACATAGACTGGCAAACGGGCGCGGCTCCGGTCAAAGGCAAAGAAACGCCGCAAGAATCAATAACGAAAGAAAATTTACCGATTCATCAAATCACGGCCTTTTTTTTAAGAACCCAGACGCGCATCGAAACGTTGCAACTACAACGCGAAATCAACAATTACAAAGACGAACCGCTGATGGCAATCATCCCTGGTGCTACGTTATCAGATTTATGGCGAGGCCTAAGTCAGATCGAACGCGTTTTGAAAGTTATCTCGTTAATGGTGATGGCCGTAGGTTTAGCGTCGATGGTTAGCTCTCTGTTAGCGAGCCTAAATGAACGCCGTCGTGAAATGGCGATCTTGCGCGCTGTAGGTGCGTCTCCATCACGGATCACATTCTTGCTTGTTTTCGAATCAGGTTTGATCACGGCACTTGGGGTACTGATAGGTTTAGTCATTGAACTGAGCGGATTCTTTATTTTAGAATCATGGCTTGAAGAAAAATTTGGCTTCTATTCCGTGGGTGCAGCTATTGCCACAACGGATATTTTGTACATGCTGGCAACGCTCTTTGTGGGAGTTTTAGTTGGTCTGATCCCTGCGATACGGGCAACTCGATTAGCTCTTAAAGATGGTTTATCGGTGCGCGTGTAGTTATGATAATGAGCGAATGGGAAAAACTATTTCAAACGGAAATCGATCGCATGACGGTCGCCTTTGACCCGTCTCATGACTCCCTTCATTTAAAGCGTGTCGTAGCGATGGCCAAAACGTTTTGCGAACGTGAACAGGCTGACCCTAACATTGTGATCCCCGGTGCCTGGTTGCATGATTTCGTAGTGATTCCCAAAGACAGTCCCTTGCGCAAGCAAGCCTCACATATTTCCGCAACACGCGCGGTAGAATTTTTAGAACGTATCCATTACCCTAAGCAGTACCATGCGGCGATCGCTCATTGTATCGAGGCCCACAGCTTCAGCGCTAATATTCCCACAGAAACTTTGGAAGCACGTATTGTTCAAGATGCAGATCGATTGGATGCACTGGGTGCCGTCGGTTTAGCCCGCGTCTTTATTACAGCGGGGCGTATGACTCGACCGTTGTATAGCGAAAATGATCCCTTCTGCGAGAACGGTCGCACCGTTGATGATTCGGAATTCACCATTGATCATTTTTACGTAAAGCTATTTAAAATTGCAGAAACCTTGAAAACAAAATCGGCGCTTGAAGAAGGTCAGCGCCGAGTTCAGGTTATGAAGAAATATTTGAAAGATCTAGCCCTGGAATTACATCCTTAGTTCTACTGAGTTCTAACGTCCATTATACCTCGGAATTCAGACGGTCCCCCTTGACAACGAAATGACCATTTTAGTTTGTGTTCGGAAGAACCGGTGAGCTCTGTAGGATATCGACCCAGGATTTCTTGAGCATTCTCACAGTCATTCTTTGAGAGTTTTTTATAATCAGCACTGAATAACTGCGTCTTTAATTCTGAACGATCTGAATTGACTGGTACATGAAAGCTCAAACCGGATTCCCAGCGTGAACCATTCGCTTCGCGATGTTCAACACACATGACGACGGCACTGCCCGGCCCTTTGTCGCCGGAAAGCATACTCCAATGAGTCGATTCACTTAGAGTCTTGCAAATTTTCGAGTCTTTAGTTTCTTCACGTGCCGTTTTAAACTCGATCATTTCTTTATGATTTAAATTAAAAATCGTTTCATCCATGCGCTGGAACGACTCGCTGACTTTATTTTTTCCTTCTAATAAAATGCGGAAGGATTCATTCGGAATTTCTAAGCGAGCATAGACATCGGATTGAGAGGATTGAATATACGCCTCACGCAAAATTCGGCCACTCAAAGAAACGGCTTTTACGTGTACATCTTTTAGTTCGCTCACACCAATCAGGTTGAGCAACGCCATTTCTTTTTTCCCTTTTTCGAGTGGACCTTTGTATGCAAAATAGCCTTCATGACCTGGACGCCCGCCTGGGCGGACAAATCCTGTTGATACAATTTGAAGTACCGATCTAGCTTTAACTTTTATATGCAGATTGCTGTGCGCACTGATTTGTAAGCGCCATGTTCCAGACGCAGGCGCGAGAATATTTAGTTTCGTCGCGTTTTCCGAACTCACTGTTTTACTTAACTTAGCTTCGGTTCCTGATGGATCTAATACGGTCACGACTGGCAGTTCCTTAACCGTGGAGACTAAAATAGATAATTCGGTAATACTGGCATCCACCGCGAATTTAAATTCTGAGGCTTCGTGTGCGGGTTGCCCTTCGGCGACCCAAAGTACTGACATATCTTTGTCGCTATCGCTATCCAAAATCATTCCTGCGACGCCGTCCATTTTGTCCTTTTCGAATTTTAATACCTGACCACCCGTGCCGCGGGCGATGGCTTCATAAGGGTCCTTAACCGTTAGATCTTGGTATTTCAGTGGCCCGCGACTGTCAGACCATTTTTCCCAACCCCATAAACCCACCAAAATAACTATTAAAACTAAACCCGCTATTTTAAAATTTATTTTCATTCCTTAATTCTTGATCTGCCGTCGCCATTGGTCAAATTTTTACCGCAGTGCTGTTTATCGCCGCACTGGCTAAACATCCTAGTATCTGACATTTTAATTGAAGTTCGAGAAATGTTCGATATATTTAAAGTTCGAGGTTTGTTCGAACCTCAGGAGGCTGCATGCAAAACTTAACCCTGAACCAGAAAAAAGTTCTAGACTTTATTAAATCCTATCGAGATAAAAATGGCACGCCTCCCACGTATGAAGTGATCGCTAAACATTTAGGATATAAGGCTAAATCCACAGTTCATCATTACATAGAAGCCTTGGTTGCCAAGGGTTACATGACTAAGGAAAATCATTTGTCGCATGGATTAACTCTGCACAATGATGGCAATCTTTTGCCCGTCCTAGGTAAAGTCGCGGCGGGACAACCGATCGATTTAAAAAAAACCGATGAACATTTAGAAGTTCCCTCGTTTATGGTCAAAGGCCCCGGCCCCTATTTCGCTTTGCAAGTATCTGGTGATTCCATGATTGGCGAATGTATTCAAGATGGTGATTACGTTATTATTCGTCAGCAAAAAACAGCCAGCAGCGGCGATATTGTCGTAGCGGAAATTGATGATAGTGCGACGATCAAACGCTTTTATAAAAAACGTTCTCATATTGAACTTCACTCGGCGAATGAAAAATACAAACCCATCATCGTTAATGAAAGCGCGCAACTCAGAATCGCGGGCGTCTATTGCGGATTATTACGAACGAATAACTAAATGCATGGACTTACATGGCACTACAGATCGTCAAACCTTCAATTGCGGAACTGCGTGAACTCATTGGTGCCACCAAGCATGACGATCGTCCGCGACATTCCTTTTCGCTTTATCCGGCGGGATTTACAACGGGATCATTTATTGAAATTACGGGTTCTCAGCGGACTGAATTCACGGCCCTATTCTTGCGCGAACATCCCAAATTAAAAATCGCATGGGTCGAAGACTCCATCACCATTAATCCCTACGCTCTGAAACAAAAAGGGGTATGCCTAGATAATATTTTATTTGTCGAAGGCAAGAAAGACACCGTCTGGTGCCTCAGCCAAGTGTTAAGCTCAGGATGTTTTCAAGCCGTGATTACGGAAAACAGCCGCTTTAATGAAAAAGACTTACGACGTTTTCAATTATTATCAGAAAAAGCTCAGAATCATTTTTTTCTATTATCAGCGTCACCATCGGCCAGTTGGGTACCTCACCTACAACTGAAAGTTTCTAAAACAGCGGGCGAATGGGATGTGCAGGCTTTACGTAAACGAGGCGCGCTATGAGAATCGTTTGCATTAAGTTACCAAAGCATAGCGACGCCCAATCCATCGCTGAAATATTTTATCGTGCAACCCCACAGATTCGACTTCGTCACAATGAGGCGATTTTTTTAGAAGTTTCTAAATGTCAGCACTTGTATTCAGAATCTACGTTTATTAAACGAGCGCAGATAACTCTTAAACGTATAGGTATCACGGCGGAGCTGTCGGTAGCCGATGATATCAGCACGGCTTTATCGTTAGCTACCTTTCCTGTTATGAATAAGGATGCACTGCCGGTTGATGCTCTTATTTATTACGCTGACCCGTTAGCCCAGTATCCAGAGCAGCATGGACGTATCTTAAAAGCGATTCATCTATTAAAATCGCTGGGCATCCGCACCATCGCTGATTTTTTGACGATTCCGTCGTATGACATCTCGCCACGCTTTGGACCGATTGTACTGCTGGCGTACCAGCGCTTACTAGGTCAGCACGAAATTCCTTGGAACGAATTTAGGCCTCGTGAAGTCGTAGAAGAAAGTCATGAATTTGATTTAGCGTACCCACCACGGGATTTAGAACCCGTGTACTTTACCCTACGTCCCCTGCTCGATAGAATTTATTTACGCCTGCGTGGACGCGGGCAACGCGTTCGTCAGTTTAATATTATCTTACAGCAAGAGTATGCGACACGAAAATCACCGCAGACATACAAAGTCCCTATTATCATTCAGCTGCCGTTTGTTTCAGTCAAAACGATCTTCCAGATTGCTAAAGAAAAACTAGATGCCGTCGTTCAACGTAAACCCCTTGAACACCCGATTATTAAAATCAGCCTAGTCGTGACGGAAGAAGCCCCCTACTTGACCAGTCAGCGCGATCTCTTTGACCAGAAAAAAGAAGAAACCTCTGAATCGTTTTTCCATCTAGTATCCCGACTAGCCACCAAGCTGGGATCGGATGGTGCGTTCTTTGCCCATGTCAAAGAAAACTACCTGCCCGAACGCACGTGGTTTCGTGTACCTGAAAAATCGATAACAACCATTCAGGAATCCCACATACCAGAACGGCCATTGCGTTTATTAAAAGAGCCTCGGCCCGTTCCTATTCAGGACAATTACCTATTTCACAATCGCATGCAGTATGAAATTAAGGAATGGAAAAACCCTGAAGTTCTGCTTTCTAACTGGTGGGAAATATCTGGTGGTGAACGTGTGTATTATAAACTGGTGACCCACACGGGTGATAATTTCTGGGTCTTTAAAAACAAAGAACAATATTACCTTCACGGCATTTTTGAATAGGTCTATATATGAGCTATGTTGAACTGCGCGCAAAAACTAATTTCAGTTTTTTAACAGGGGCTTCGCACCCTGATGAATTGCTAGCACAAGCACTGAAGGTTAATTTATCTGGAATGGCCCTGACTGATATTAATGGCGTGTACGGAATGCCTCGCGGATACCGCGCGGCCAAAGACTTTCCTGGCTTTAAATATATTTGCGGAACGGAACTTACTTTTTTTGATCATGCCCCACTCACCTTAATTGCAAAAACGCGTGCGGCCTATGCTCGCATTTGCCAACTCGTCACGCACTCCAAACACGACAAAGAAAAAAGTGAAGGCAACCTGTTCATTCAGGATATTCTGACCGGTGTTTCTGCGGCCATTGCCGATGATTTGGTCGTTATACCCAGAACAGAATCCGATCTAGATATTAAATGGGGTGAATTGAAAAATTTATTTCATCGCAATCTGTATATCCCTTTAACATTTTATCAAGATGGCCATGATGAACGACGTATTCAGAAATTACTAGAGATTAAAAATCAATGGCAGATAGAACTTGTTGCCAGCAATGATGTTGAGTATCACGTCAAAAAACGTAAACTCGTACAAGATGTTCTTATTTCCATTCGTGAAAACAAACCTCTGGGTGAAGTTGGTTTTAAAATTCGCGGCAATGGTGAGCGCTATATCAAAACTCCACTTCAAATGGATATTCTATACAAAGACTTTCCTGAAGCTTTACAAAAAACATTAGATATTGCGGACGAGTGCACATTTTCACCAAAAGAACTTAAGTACATCTACCCGTCTGAGTGGATTCCTGAGAATCATACAGCACAGTCTTATTTAGAAAAGCTAGTTAAGGACAACAGCAAACAAAGACATATTGATGCAAAAATGCAGCAACTGCTGGATCATGAACTGAAACTGATTGGTGAACTTAATTATGCGGATTACTTTCTAACGATTTACGATATCGTTCGCAAAGCTAATGAATTAGATATCTTATGCCAAGGCCGCGGTTCCGCCGCTAACTCGGCAGTTTGTTATGTGCTGGGAATTACGGCGATCAATCCAGCGGAAATGAATTTGTTATTTGAACGTTTCATCAGCGCAGAACGCGGCGAGCCACCTGATATTGATATCGACTTTGAGCATGAACGCCGGGAAGAAATTATTCAATATATTTACGATCGTTATGGTCGTGATCGCGCTGGCATGGTCAGTGCGGTTGTGACTTATCAGTATCGCAGCGCCTTTCGCGAAGTGTGCAAAGCCTTTGGTGTTCCCGTTGGCACATTGTCAGCGAAAAAATTAGAACGCCAGTTTGATGAATTAGTTCAAGATCACCCACAGAAAGATAGTCTTCAAGAAAAGATTTCGTACATCGCTGGCGAAATGCAAGGGTTCCCGAGGCATCTATCCATTCACAGCGGCGGTTTTACGCTGAGTGCGGACCCTATTATTGATATCGTTCCTATAGAGCCGGCCCGCAAAGAAGGCCGTACGATTATTCAGTGGGATAAATATGATTTAGATATTTTAGGCTTAATCAAAGTCGATGTTTTATCTTTGGGAATGCTAACCTGTCTTAGTAAGGCATTGAAACTGACGGGAAAGAAATTATATGAAATTCCCGCAGATGATAAGCCGACGTACGAAATGATTCAGCGTTGTGACACTGTGGGAACATTCCAAGTCGAATCACGCGCACAAATGTCCATGCTGGGACGCTTGCAGCCCGAAAATTTTTACGATCTTGTGGTTCAAGTCGCCATCGTTCGCCCAGGTCCTATTGTTGGCGATATGGTTCATCCGTATTTAAAACGACGTCGCGGTTTAGAGAACGTCGTCTACCCAAACAAAACCGTAGAAAACATCTTAGGTAAAACGATGGGCGTTCCCTTATTTCAAGAGCAGGTGATGAAACTCGCAATTGATTTAGCGGGCTTCAGCCCTGGGGAATCCGATCTGCTCAGAAAGTCGATTAATGCATGGAAAACGAGTCGTCCCATAGGCGAAATGGGCGATCGCTTGCGCCGCGGACTGATCAAAGGCGGCATGAGCGCCGAATTCGCGGATCAAATATTTAAACAGATCCAGGGTTTCAGTCATTATGGTTTCCCAGAAAGTCACGCGGCCTCGTTTGCACTACTAGCCTATGTATCCTGCTACTTGAAATGCCATCACCCGGCAGAGTTCGCGTGCTCACTGGTGAACAGTCAGCCCATGGGGTTTTATAGAAACGACACCATTATTTATGATGCCATCAGACACGGCGCACGTGTACTGCCCGTTTCACTGAATAAATCGCAGTGGGATTGCGCGATCGAAGAACCCAACACCATTCGGTTAGGTTTTAAAGTCGTCAGTGGGTTAAGCAAAACTCATGTGCAGACTATGATTAATGAACGCGAGCAGAAGAACTTCACCTGCCTAGCTGATTTTTTGAAACGATCGTCGTTGCGCGCCGATGTCATTCAGCGATTAGCCCTAGCCAGTCGCTTTGAAGATTTTAACTGGAGTGCGCGTGAATCCTTGTGGGCCATCATGGAATATGAAAATGTACTCACGAAACAAAGCGAAACCCAGCTCAGCTTTTTTACCCATACGTCGTATTTAAATGAAGCCGAAACCACGATTCAGAAAACGCCGCGCTTTTCAGAACTCGATGGTTTTGAGAAAATTCAAGGTGATTACGGCGCCTTCTCATTATCCCTGCAAGGTCACCCTATGCAGGAATTGCGCAAAACAATGCCTCAGATTCCTAAAATGACCTCAAAGAAAATTAGAGAAATGAAGACGGGTTCCCAGATTAAAACCTGCGGTTTAGTTCTGATTCGTCAAAAGCCACCAACGGCTAATGGAACCTGTTTTTCTACGCTCGAAGATGAATACGGTTTTATCGATTTAGTTTTATTCCCGGATACCTTTGAAAAATATAACGATGTTTTTTTAAATCATTGTTTTATTATTGTCGGCGGGAAAATAGAGAGAGACGGAAATACGGTTAGCATTATTGTTAATCACGTAGCGCCTCTATGGAACACAGAAACACTACATGAAACGCCGCTCGCATTAGAACCAGATCAATATTTCTGGGGCTAACGCGAACTCATTATAAGATTTATTTTTTTGCTTTAATAACTTTTAAAGTTAACGATTTATTTAGAAATGTTTCTAAATCATCAATCGTAACTTCCGATTTTTTCAAGCAACGAACTTTGACTGTACTTGATTCTGTGTTTTTATCAGTTAATACAAATTCAGTTTTATAAAGTTCCACTGTTTCTTGAGTCGCTTCATTCACCACAGGTTCTTTTGATGTTTTGATTTCAGCACCCATGAATTCCGAACCATCAATAATAACGGCCTTAGTTGAGATATTACAAACGGCTCTATCCTCAGCCAATGAAATCATTTTAGCTTTCATTGAGCCTTCTTTTAACCAAACACCTTCAAATAGATACGTAGCGCCGCCTACCGAATTGAATTTTTTAATTGCCGAGTAACTTTCTACTGTGCCGGAGTATTTTTCAACTTTAGAAAGAACACGTGTTGATCTAGCAATAATTTGCTCTGCAGCGACATCTAAAGACTGCTGAGCAGCAGCGCACGCCGAATTAAATTCTGATAAATACGCCGTAACTGAGCTGCTGTAGGAATAGCTATACGGATCGTTCTTAGAGGCTAAACATGATGGCGATTCAACTTCAGCAACCACTTTCTCTGCACACAGACTGACTAGTTCGGCTGCTAATTTAGCTGCTTCCGTTGATTGCTGATACTTTTCCGCAATCTCAAAGAGTTTAGACTTCTGATTTAAGCTATTATATAAGTTTAAGAAACTATTGTTACATCGACCGCCTGACAATTTCGAATATTTGCTCGTTGGGGCCGGTGTTGAGTAGCTATTCGACGGAGATGACGGCGACGATGAATTGCTGCTTAAAAGACTATCGCACTCTGTTTTAAAATCATCATATGAAATATTACGCTCACCAGATTGGGCCGAGCCTCTTAGAACGACAACATTGGCTTTGCAGCTAACTGCGCCCTTATTTTTCAAATTCTGACAAGCCGATGTTTTATTGCTAGAATACGAAGCATTTCCTACCGCATTCCAGGCATCTAAATATTCCTGTTTACACGCACCATTAGCATCCTGATTGGAATCTTCACTTTTAGAACACCCTTGCAGACCCACTAGCGCAAGCGCCGAAAGAAATAAAAATGTCTTCATCTTAAACCTCTGTTTGATTAATTGAATGGGCCAGGAATAACAGATTCTAAAATCAAACAGTAAAAAATCTTATGGATTTGAAATTTTTCTGCGTAAAACGTCATTTGAAACAGTATTTTTTTCCTACCCCGCGTCAAGGAGCGAATTAGATTGGATTACAGGTCGTCTCGGAAAAACGCTGTGTTCATAAGAATCAAATGCCTCCAGCAATCCCGACTCGTAAGCCCATTTGGCTACTAGGACGCGAAGGTGATTGACCATATCTTTAGTACGCAGGTTCTGAGCCGCAACGTGATTTAAATCCTTAATCAACTGAGCTTCCAGTTGAGCCAAACGAGATCGCAGACGCAGGCGATCTCCAGCTCGCAACGTTTCTAAAATTGGATGGTTCTTCCAATCACGAATGAAAAATAGCATGTGCGTTTCAATATTTGTTTTTTCAAGGTCCGGATGATCTAGCTTGCGCAGCCAGGCTAAAGCATCGCGACCGTGCTCCTCGGTCACCCGTGCGTTGATTTCAAATTCAGGTTCGATGGAGTCTTCAAAGCGCTTAAATTTATCTAGTTTACCTTCGACGATCAATCGACTGACATAGTCGGCTTCGTCTTTAAGACCTTCATAATCGAAATTAAATTGTCGCAATTCATATCCAATTCTATCGCCCTGTCCATAGATACCCGCACGTAGAACTGTTGATAAAAAATATTTTCCGGCTACCAGATTTTTTAATTTTCGGCCACTGACTATTTGGTGTTCTAAGTCTCGGGTGGCTCTGGCACCAACAGCACTCATTGGGCCTAGCACATAATGGGTAATATTTGCCCCCGGCAATTTAGTCGGATCTATTAAGTATTTTTGGTAACCCAAAACAAGATTTCTAAGCTGCGCACGATCGGCAGAAAATGAAACGAAACCACTCAATGGCTGCTTAACTTCGTTACGATTAAATACGACGTGAACTTGGGCCGCACCACGCCCATAACGTCGTTCCATTCTATAAATAGCGGACTTTAAGGATTCAAGCGAAAGGAAAATCATTCCGGTAGCTTCAAATGTACCATGACCTTCGCGGTCCATATCGGCCGGTAACCAGTCCGGAGCCGTCGATAGACGCACTAATGTATTCACGCGACTGTTAGTATCTTGGCGTAACATCATTTTCATCTTTTCAGCTGAACTTAACGTCGCCCACTTTTTTTCGGAAGTACCATGAGGGCGATAATCGGCCAATAACCTCGGGGCACGATCTATCGTGTATTCGATTTCAAGTCCATAAGACAAAACCGGCTTTACAAGTCTGTAAAAACTTCCACACGACTGGGTGCTAGCACCCGCCCAAAACGAAAATAACAATAGAATAAGCCCAACGGACGTCCGATATTTCTGCATGAAAGTGGGTTAGGCAAATTTATGACCAGATTATCGGTAACTACGACCGTTGACTAAACCGTCGATCATTCCGCGAATGAATACGAAACCTTTCTCTTGAAGGCTCATGCCAATTAAAGGGTGAGCTACATCCAAAACGTCTTTTTCAACGTCTTTCACTTTTGATTTTCGCTTACCAAACAAAACGTAAAGACCTACTAGGCTTAAACCCATTGTGGTGAAAAACAGTGCAGACGTCATTTGGAATGCATCTTGATATTGAGCCACCCAAATTTGAAATGCATACCCCAATTGGAAAAGCGAAAAAATTAAAATAGAAATGCAAACAATACCCAAGCAAAGCTTAAGGACGATACTTTGAGCTTCTTCTTCGATAAATGATTTAATCATTGCTGAATCCCCTCACGCTAAATCACGTGGTCCATAAAAAAGAGGTCAGAGAATTATCATCCCTGACCTCCAAAAATTTACTATTGTATTTAGTGACGACGACGCATGGCCATGGTTAATACACTACCAGCAAGTAAACCCACGCCGGCAGCGATTGCGATACCTGTTCCAGGGTGTGCTTTTACATAATCACGACCAGACTTTGTGTAGTCCATTGCCGTGTTAGCAAAGTCAGAAGCCATTGCGCCTACTTTCTTACCCGCATCGTATGTCATTTGAGTTAATTGATCTTCACCTGCTGAAACTTTTTCCTTTAAGTTATGAGCTGGTTTATCTAATTTGTTGAACGTTTCTGTTGTTACGTTAGCCATCGCTATCTCCTTGTCAATTTTTGACGGAATCAATCCGTCATTGTTTAAATCTTTTTGTCTTTTAAAAATAGTTTCGATTTTTATTCGGCAATTGAATCACCCATGTCCCAATTGAACTCTTAAACTTCTATTTGCAATTGTTAAGCCTACCACGTTGTTGTTTTATTTTTTGTACGTGATTGCCAGCGTACAAATTCTCCCCAAATCAGATGGGGAAAAAAGGATGACTCAGGTTATCTTTTCAACATGGAAAAATTCGACAGTACTATAATAGCACCAGAACGTGCATTTGATTGATTTTTTTATGGCCAACCTTTTGCTTTGTAGCGTTTCTGTTTCAACAACATGTTTGGAAAAAACATAAACATAAAAGGAGATATTTATGAAAAAACGGTTACTAGTTCTTGCGATCGCCGCGTTGATCCCAATTTCTGTATTTGCTGCGACTACTGAAAACGGTCTTATGGAAAAATCTGTTCGCGCTGCTCAAGTTTTGGATGAAGTCATGAAAATCCAAGATAACTCAATTCCACAAGATCTATTAGATAGAGCTGTGTGTATCGCTGTCCTTCCAGATGTCATCCGTGGTGGCTTCGTATGGGGTGCGCGTCTTGGTCAAGGTTTAGTATCTTGCCGAGTAAAAAATGGTTGGAGCCAACCTTCCTTCTTAAGAATTGCTGGCGGAAACTGGGGTCTACAAATCGGTATCTCGTCTGTAGACATGGTTCTTGTATTCGTTAATCCAAATGCAGTTGCACGCCTAAGCGTTAACAACTTCACATTAGGGGGCGACGCATCCGTTGCTATTGGTCCAATCGGTCGTGAAGCCAAAGCAAATACAGACTATCAACTTAAAAGTGAAGTTTATAGCTACTCTCGTGCTCGCGGTTTATTTGCGGGTCTAACAATCGAAGGCGCAGCCCTTGCTATTGACCATAATGCTAACGCTATCATGTACAACAATAAAGCGGTTCCTCGCCAATTATTAACTACCGACGGTAGCTATGCGCCTTCTTCACTACGCACTTACGTACGTGCTTTAGATGCGAATGCTCCGTAATTAATTTTAACTTAAGTTATTTTAATGACAAAAGCCTAAATGAAAATCCATTTAGGCTTTTATTTTTTCTATCGATCAAAAGAAATGGCTATTTAGTTTTCACTTCTTTTTTTTGACGAAGCAGATGATGGAAACGATGGGCCTTTGCAGGATCTTTTCCAGAATTATAGTTGCCACCTTTTTCATAATCTGCCAAATCGCGAGCACGCCACGTATTTAAGGCATTCGTCATTTGCGCCGGCGTGTAGCTTACTTTATTCGCTTTCTCGCCGTCCTCTAAAAATGCATACAACTGATTCGAAACCTTATCTAACATGTACATCGTATTCAAAGCGTCCTTACCCATATTTAATGGAAATTTATCATCTAAAAATGTATCTACGAATGGCACACGACGTCCAATATAGGCTACATCGGTTCCAATTCGGCCCGTTAAAGGAACGTAAAATTGATAGTTATAGTCATCCATCCAAGCGTACATGCCCGACAAGATAGCATCCATGAGATGAGTCTTATGAACACGAATAAAATCGCGCCATTCTAATACTAAATCAAAATAAGGCTCAATTTCCATATCAGCAGGCGCGAATGTTTCATTTACCTCGACACCAATGTCTTCCAAAAATTTTCGGTTTTTCGGAGCTATTAACGACTTGTACTGGGGCAAGTTATATTTCTTCTTAGTCAATAGAGAATAGGCTAAAGAAACCACTTCCGAACAGAATAAACACTTGCGATTTTTCGCATCGTTCGACGGCTTGATATCGGTTGGATTATCGATCTTCATACCAAAATCGTAGCAAGGATTTGGATAGCGAGATTTACCGTACAATTTCTTATATTTTAGAACTTCGTCACGAACTTTGGTAGCCGCTTCATGGGCCGCCTGTTCGTTTTCCTCATTAGACAAACTTGGATCGTTTAGTCGGAATACGACAGAACGCACTTTCATATCCGCATAATCCGCAATGTCGGCTACGACCGTACCGAATTCAATATGAGCTTCAACCGTTTCTACTTTTTTAGTTACCGGATCAACCCAAACTATACCTGCATGAGAAAAATTTGAATCTTCATTCGTAATTCGCGCGATGGCCGCAGACACCGAAGCGGAACCACGGGATAACAAAACGTCACCTGATTTAGGTTCATAACGGGTTGGATCTGTCGGCTTATATTTTTCGTTCCATGCAAAATTTAAAGAACTGCCTTTAAATACGCGATTAAATGTTTCATCAGTACGTACAGATAGACCTGGAGCAAATAGAACATTTTCAGCTAGCATACCTAAATAGTCCTCTAAAACGCGCATACCACGGAATAGCCGTCTATGAGCTACAGCACAAGGTTCCGTAATTTTCGCTGATTCAAAAAAACCCGTTTGCAAACTTTCGCGGATGAAAACTCTGAGATCAAAAAATTCCTGTATCAGTTTCGGAGCATTGGCTTTTAAATCCGTTAGTGAAAACTGATCAATTTTAATTGAGTTTAAGTCATCATAAATTTTGCCTAACTTCACTGAACATTCGTCAGAGACCAAAAGAGTGCGATCAGAAAACATCGATTTGATATTTTGAACTCTATTACTTAAATCCGCTGCTGTTTGCTTTTTTTCATGTGATGAAAAGTTCCCTGAACCAGTTTTTTGAGTGTAGAAATTTAAGAATAATCCCACAAAAAACATAACAGCAACAATAAATACACCGACACTAAAATTCCAACGTCGCTTCATAAAAATCCCCTTTTTGTTAACGATTAATCATCGGAAAATGACACCGTAACTTTATGAAAATTAGCAACGTTTCAACCTGTCTATCGGTCCGTAACACGCACCAAAACGACAAAAGACCTGCTCTTTTAAGGCAGGCCTTTTGAATAGTGCGACCACTTCTAAAACTATCGTTTTCGGAAGATCATCACAACGCCTTTAGACGCTTGTGCTTTTAGATCAAAAATTCCAGTGTTGAACATTTTTTCAAGCGCATTTGGACGTTCAGCCATATTGTGAGTATCTATACTTTTCACTTTAAGTTCGTCTTTTAGGAACGCTCGCAAGTGCTTGATGCGATTTTTCGCAAGTCCTACTTCTTCTTTAGTTTGTTTACCATTTTCAGTAGGGTATTCTTTATCAGACCAAGCTAAGATTTTAACTTCATCAATATTACCTTTTTGAGCCGCTTCTTGAACAGCTGTTCTGATTTCCGCTTTTTGCGCGTCGGTCAACTTGTCAGAATTCTTATCGAAGCTAACTTCTTTAACCTGAGCGGCGCCTAAACGGTCAGCTGCATCTTGAGTTGTTGTCCAAGCATGGCTTGTCATTGCGAACGCGATCGCAACTAGTACGGGTGTAAACATTTTCATAATAAACTCCTTGTTAGTTATTATTTTTTGTTAGTTAAATTTAACTACGGAAGCGTTCCAGATGGACGTTTTCCAGAAATTAAAGAAATCACGAAACTGATAACGGCTAGAACCAAGAAAACACCAAGCAATGCTTTACCGATATCCATAGAAATA
Source organism: Bdellovibrionaceae bacterium UBA2316 (assembly GCA_002345205.1). Lineage (GTDB taxonomy): Bacteria > Bdellovibrionota > Bdellovibrionia > Bdellovibrionales > Bdellovibrionaceae > UBA2316. Next base: position 46,984 of record DDVI01000021.1, read on the forward strand.
CCCGCAAAACCAGTCGCACCAAAAAGTATACCTAATAAGGCTAGAACGAAGAAAATAATTGCTGCACGTAACATTTGAACCTCCTTTAAAAATTTCAATTTTAGGGGCTGCAGGATCCAACTCATTTATTGAATCCATTGAGCCAGTTAATAAATTAGTACCAATATTTAACTACGCCACCCAAAGTAAAGGTATCGACTTCTTCGTCACCGACGACCGCATAACGAGCACTGGCTCCTAACGAGAAGACACCGTCATCTGTACGTGTTACTGGAATGTCGAATCCAAGTATTGGCGCAGCCGCCAAGGATGTTCCATTTGGTTTAAATACAGAACCTAGTCCTAAACCAATGTAGCTATTTTTAATTACAGGTGTTGTGCCACCAAAATTGTATGAACCTTTCAACCAAAGAGTATTTCTATCTTGAGCGTCTTCACCGTCGTCGATACGAGCGTGGCTAAATTCCGCTGCAATACCGAACGGAATATAGGGTTGATACCCAATATCAATCGCTACTTCGGAAGCTGTGATGCCACTGCCTTCTGGTTGGGCTGCGCCCAGCAAAATACCTACGTGTGGCTTAAATTCAGATAACTCAGTCACCGGTTTGGGCGCGGGCATTGTGCTTGTTTGAGCCAATGCACCGACTGATGTCGCTAGTGTTACTGCAGATACAGCAGCAATGATAAGTTTTTTCATAATCTACCTTTTATTGTTTCCCGATTATAGTTCTACTGGGAAGCTTAAGCTTACAGAGTACCCACGATTGTTAGCATCTACAGAGGATGTACCACCCGCTCTATCAATTAGACCGTAAGATTGAATTTCAGTAGAGTTGTATGTTAGATCTTGGTATTCAACATTTACACTAACTGCCGCGATATAAAGACCTGCACCGACTCTCCAGCCGTTAGCTTCTTTAAACTTTAAATCTAACCCTTGGACACCAGATGCTGGATCATTTTCACCCGCAACTACGTAACCCGCTAATAAACGGATACCGAAGTATGGAGTTTGTACGCCAACAAAAGGCGCCACGTCATAAACATTTGAATCGGCCGTATCGTAGAATGAATCTTTTAATAGTGTTTTAGAATAGCGAGCATCTAAACCTAACATAAAGATTTCAGATACGTGCCCACCAAAACGCAGACCCACACCATAGCCTGTTTGTTTACCAGAAGTATCATCAGAAATTAATGGCAATTGAGACGATTTAATCGTTGTGTCTTCCTGAGACGTGATCAACATCGGTTCCATGAAAAAGCCACCTGGTGAACGATAACGAGTGTTATCTTGAGTTCGGCTAGATTGTTCAGCCACAGGTGAATTTGTCGGCGCATTTTTTGGTGTTTCTGACGGTGTTGTAATGTCGTTTGGGAAACCTGTTTGCGCAAGCGATGCCTGAGAGAAGCCCAAGGCTAGTGTTGCTAGCATAAGTAATAGTTTTTTCATTTTTTCCTCTTATTATTGTTTTAAAATTATTTCGTAAAGGCGAAGCAACTACTCCGTCAGAGTCCCTTATTCAAGTTACCGAAAGTGTAGCTGCCTCGCGAGTTTTTATACTAAATTAACGGTGTCGGATTAATAGATTGCTTAGTGTAGGATCTGCTTTGCTCTAAATTTTCGAAATCACCTTTAAGCTCTGTCGTCATAGCGATGTCTTTCGCTCCGGTATCTTCTATAATCTTTTTCGCTTTGTCCGCCCACTCGGAATCATCCACGTGCACTGACATTAAGATTCCACCTTCCTTTACGAAGCCTTCGTAACGTTTGGCTTCGTACTCGGGAATACCAAGACCAACCAGTGCGCCGCTGACTACGCCCACAGCGCTACCCACACCAATACCTGCTAATGCAGCCATGATAGGACCGGCACCAACAAATGGTCCAACACCGGGAATCGCTAGCAAACCAATACCTGCTAATAATCCAAGTACGCCACCTAACACCCCGCCCGCGCTGGCACCGGTCGCGGCTCCTTCAGGAGCTTTTGTTCCTTTAATGTGTTTAAATTCTTGAAATCCAGATTCTTGTGGCATCAAGATAGAAATGTCGCTCAAACGGAAACCGTTGAGTTTTAATCTATCAACACCTGTCTCTAAACTACTTTTGTTATCGTAAATCGCAAATACTGCCTTATCGCCTTTTTGCATAAATATCTCCTTTGTGTGCTCTTTGAACAAACTTAAAGTCTACTCTGTTACTACTTCTGTCTTATTTAAAACATTAGATACTCCAGCGACTTTTTTAGCTTTAGTAACCAATTTTCTTTGTTCCTGAACCGATTTAACCGACGTCATTTTAATTTTTAAGATTTATTTCTTTATCACTGCTTTCGCGTAAATTCTCTTTTACTTCATTTGTTTTTCTAACGGCTGCTTCTTGGAAACGCTCAACGATTGTGTTTAACTTTTTAGATACGTCTTCTTTTCTTTGACCATATCTCTGCTGGATAATACCTGAAATTGAATCTAGGTTGCCTTTAGCTTGCTCAAGTTCATCACCAGTAATATTTCCCCAAGCTTTTCTGATTTCACCTTTGATCTCGTTCCATTTACCTTGGATTACTTCCTGATTCATTGTTAGCTCCTTTAAAAAGTTTTGTTGTGTTTGCAATATACTAAATTTAACAAAGCAATTTGAATGCCTGATTTTTCTTGATAGGGAGTCGATATTTCAAGAAGATTGGGGTAATTTGGTCGTACGAAAGTGTTTCAAAAGACAAATTTCCCCATGCCTACATTTAGACAAAAAATTTGAATCACGCTAACTTTAAATCTTACAAAGCGAGGTGCTTATGTCTAATAACCATAAATATATACTTTTGACCTGCCTGTTTACACTGCAGATGGGCTGCGCGAGTAACGGATTTAACCGCGGTGAATTAAAAGAACAAGTTGCTGTCACCAAACCAGAATTTAACGATCAAGAAATTAAAAATGCATTCAGCAAAAAAACCAACTTACCTAAAGACTGTAAAGTTGCTGTTTACTTTAAACCCCCTCCCCTTGGAAAAAACCAATCTAAACCTGATTGGCGCTGGACAGAAAATGACAGATTAGTTTTCTCTGAAATTGCGAGCGAATTAAAAAAGGAGGGCGTCGTATCTGACGTATTTCCCATCGTTAATTCACTTGTTAGTGATGATGATCTTAAATCACTAAGGCTCGCTGCCGCAAAACACCAGGCCGATGCACTTTTAATTATTAGCGGCGCTGGTGAAACAGATCGTTACATTAATAATCTAGGCTGGACATATGCGCTAATGCTGCCGGCACTCTTTATTCCCGGATCAGAAGCCGAAGCGACCAAGAATAGCACCTACATCGCGGCGTTTGGAAAATCGGATAAAGAATTAATCAACGATGCAAAGACCGAATCATTAGCCCTATTAAAAGTAGAATTTTCAAAAATGATCAAGGGAACAAAGTTACAGTGAATTTACGCGTCGCTTTTGTTTTAATCATTGTAACCTTTCAAACCTCGGCTGCCGGCTTCCTAACCATTGGATATGGCCGCGGTGGCGATTCACTCTCGAATGCTTCTGGTGGGCAAAGTTATTCAACTCAAGCCGGGTCAGGACTATTTTTTGTCGGCGGCTTAGTGATTCCGATCTCGGCCACGACACCTCACCGTTTTGAAGCCCAAGTGGGGGCCGGTTACCTTTTCCAAAGTGATGAACGTTCAAAAGATGATTCAGTATCTTGGGCCCGCATACCACATTGCCAATAATATAAATAGTCGCGGAATAAATGCCAGCGCAGGAACTAATGCTGACAATGCCTGGGGACGAATTCTAGCCTTAGAAAAACTCTGGTTCACAGAAATGGGCGAGACGATGTCCATCGGACTCCGCCACACATTCATCAAATATCGCCTAACTACTTTTGATAAAGTCGTTAGTGGTGACGCGTGGAGTGTGACGTTTACAGGACTATTTTTTTAATCCGTTTTCAACTGAACGTTGAATTTGAAAAACGATAAACGTAACTAACACAGTTTTGATAGCGTCGCCTGGAAGAAACGGCAACACACCTGAAACTAATAATGCTTTCGCTGGAACGAAAATCGACAATACTAATACACCAAAACCAAATGTCATAGCGCTACCCGATACGGCGGCTAGCCATGTTCTAAATAACGATTTTGTCCAACCTGAATCCGATAAAAATCCCATCCAGTAAGACGCTACCATCATACCGATCAAGTAACCAAATGTAGGACCTACTGCTAAACCAGCCGTACCCATCGCAAACACGGGCAAACCTAATGCTCCGACAGCTAGATAGGACATCACAACCGCTAAACCACGTTTACGCCCCCAAAGCAGCGCTGTGAGTGCGACACCAAATGTTTGGCCCGTAATTGGAACCGGTGTCCACGGCAATGGTATGGCGATTTGCGCTAACAAAGATAAAAGCACAACACCAAACACAATGGATAAACAGTTGTCTAAAACTTTATTACCGCGATTGATGATTAATTGAGGAATTAAGGCCTGTTCTTGAGTCATGGGCGCTCCTATGCTTTAAGCGCCCTCAATCTATAGTTTCGACTCGGATAGTTCAACCTAAAATTAATCGGGATAAATCGAAATTTTAAGCGTTTTAACTAAATTCCAGAATTCTTTGCCGTTGATTTGATCATCATATACATACACAACCAGCTTTCGGGCTTTAACCGAAGTCGTTTCACCCAATTTGTTTAAGTGTTCATAAACGATTTCATGCACAATCAACGCTGATTTGTTTCGTGAATCTAGTCGATCCCAAAGTTTTTTATCGATAACAAAACGTTTTTCTTTTGGCCCGATGTCTTCTTTGCGAATCGCGATTTGTTTAACTTCACAGTTTTTATCTTCGGGTTTAAATGCATGGAACGAATCCTTAACATCTGTTAAGGCTACACCATCTTTGAATTCAACTTCTTGAACAATAGTTTTTAAACGTTCTAAATACTGGGAACTGAGTTTCGGTGACACCAATTTTAATCGTTTAAATACATCTTCCGCAATTGCTTGATAATCCAGATGCTGACTATTTCCCGGAAATTTAATACTCGTAGACGCTTCGTAAAAATCTAGAACTTCAATCGAGTCTTTACATACAACGACATTTCCACCATTGCCGATACGATTCGCTAACGCCAGCAAACTAGCCGACACAACTATAAATATTATTTTACATTTTGATTGCATAATGTTCTTTCTGACCTTCAACGGTTTCAAATTCGATGACTAAATTGTTAACCATAGTGCCAACGGGCTTGTTTATTAAAAGCCATTTTCTTAAAAACTTTTTTCTTGGCACTGCGAATGGATTATATAAATGATGGCCCGGTACTTTTAATGCGGCTTCAGCATCGCGATCTTCTTTAGAATACTGACTGCCCATTGCCCAGCCTAATCCAGAAAGCGCAGTGACAGCCCCGACTGCAACAGCATTATTGTTTCCACTCTTAGCGCCACCCACGGCGATCACGCCACCGGCGGCCGCCAGACCTGCTTGAGCTAATTGATTGTTACGTTCGTTCATTTTCAGTTCGTACTGTTTAGCATCCACCCAAGATTGTAAATCGTTGCCAACGACAACACTGATTTTAGATTTACTTGGATCATCAATTAGAACTTCCGCACGACTGATACGAATCCAATCACCCGAGGTATTTTCAATTGTAAGTTCTATTTCTTGAAATGGACTTTGCGGTTTTGAATCCACGGTTTTGCCACTAACTTTCATTTGAAGGTTTTTTTTACCACCGATCACTTGACCTTCATTGCCAGGGTGCTTAGACGCACAACTGATAAGCGCGGCCATTGCAAAGAAGGTGATTACGAAATTTTTCATGGAAGCTCCTCTAAATTAGTGATTGGAAATAATTGTAAATTTAAATTGTAAACATGATCTGGCTTAGATTTGTCCGAAAACTTTTGAATTTGATTTAGGAAGCGATCGATATGATTCTTAAGCAGTGGAATATCTTTAGTATTAATAGCGATACAAAGGGAATCAAAATTCCTCATCGAATTATCAATAGTTTCCACTTTTTCACTGGCTAACGCTAGGTTTTGCTTATGATAGCGTCGTATTGCTGATGATGGAATTTCAGAAATCACTTTTAGAGGATCACCAATTTGTATAAACTTAGGTGAGGTTTCTACAATTCCCAGGCGCAATAGACGTTGCAATGCTTCGTTCGCATCTTCAACAGAAATATTTAACTTGCGGGCAATCCATCGCGGATCGGCTTTAGCATTTGGAATACGAGTTAGACTTAAAATCGCAACATGATACCAGTCGGCCATCATTTTAAACTGATCTTCAGATAAAGAACGGAAGGATTGCTGTTCTTCGGCTAGCATCGTCGGGTTCTGCCGTTTGGCGGAACTTCCCACTAAAGAATCTACAAGTGTTTGCTTTTCAAAGGGCGAAATGTCGAGTTTCTTGTTTATTTTTTCTAGTGCCTTTAATGTTAGTGGGCGTTTGCCTGACATCACCTGCGAAACTTGTGCTGGGCTTAATTCAAGCCAGCGAGCAAATGCACGAACCGAAAAATTAGGATTCTTTGTTTTTCTCTTCGTAAACTCAGATTTTAAGAACTCAGATGTTAAACTCATACAGCCAAGATAACTAAGCCGTTTCACTCTGGCTAGTATATTTTTGAAACAGTGTTTCAGAAAATGAAACAGGGGCCGAGTCTTCTACATTTTGGGAAAAATTTATAAGATACCAAAAAAAAGAGCCATACACTTGCGTGATGGCTCTTCAAAATCTAACCGAAGTAGTATCTAAACTATCGACGAACTTGCGTCGCTGCTTTAACCGCAGCTAATACGTCTACGAAACCGTAACCGTACGTATTGTTTGGAATTGCGTTACCAGCAAGGTCACCGCAATTATCGCCACCAGTTAACGGTTTAGCCGTTTTAGTTAATACCGCTGCTGTTTCAGCAATACGGCCAACATAGTTTTTATTTGCTGACCATAATAACGCCACAACACCTACTATGTGCGGACCTGACATGGATGTACCGCTCATGGATTGGTAACCATTGCCTGGAACAGCGGAACGGATATTCACACCCGGAGCTACGATATCAGGACCTACGGCAGCGTCTAATGCTGATGGACCACGGCTCGAAAACGAAGCGATCTTCATTGAGTTATTTGTCGCACCGACAGAGAACGTTAACTGCGAATGATTTGCAGGAGGATCTGCGATTGTCGAGCAACCTGGGCCTTCATTACCTGCACTGGCTACAACCATGATACCCGCTTGGTACATTACCTTTAGGATTTCACTAAATTCGTCGCCCGTGCAACCTTCCGAACGCGTGCAACCCCAAGAGTTGTTCATCACGTGCGGCGCGTATTCTGTTTTTCCATCTTTTTGCGGATCGCCACCAAATGGGTATGGCGCAAAGAAGAACTGGAAACATTCAGTGTAGGTCGCGACTGTTCCCACACCGTCGTCCATGTTACGGCAAGCAATCCAGCGCGCCGCAGGGGCTACGCCGATTCTATTGTTCGCACCGTCGCTACCAGCAACAGTCGCGATCGTATGAGTTCCGTGACCACCATCATCGCAAGGAACTTTAGAGCTGTAACCACAACGATTACGTGTATTACGTGACGTTTGTTTATGAATAGCATCGTGCCAATTGTAATCGTGAAGCACCCCGCGACCTGTGTTACCACGGTATTGGCGAACAAGTGCTGGGTGATCCCATTGAACTCCTGTGTCTTGGCCCGCTACTACGATACCTTGACCTTGAACGTTCATCGCCCAAACTTGATCTGCTTTGATTGCGATTAAGCTTTGCTCAACACCATTGATCGCAGGTGGAGTGGCCTCGCGAACATTGCCGATAGGTTTCATTCTAAATGGTGTATTGTAAGAAACTTTTCTTACAGCCGGATGTCTTTGTAACTCCGTTGCCAGTTGCGCGTCTGCATTTCTAACCAAGATAGAGTTATTGATGTAGAAGCTTTGATATTGGTATCCACGTTGTTGAAGGGCTTGCCAGATCGGTGCCTGAGTTTGACGAGCATTCGCTACTAAGTCCGTGTACATTGCCTTCATTTTGTAAGCACGGTCGACGACCATGTTCACACGAGCAAAGTTAGGTTGTGCTTTTAAATACACCATCATTTCGAAACGTGGATTGCTCTGCGCCAACGCTTGAATCGATATCAGTGTAGCTACTAATGAAAGTAGGATTTGAGTTGTAAGTTTCATTATGGTTTCCCTCCAGGGTCGCTATAAAAAGCCATTGACCGCATATGGTCAACTTAGATCTTCCAGGGCACAGTGCAGAAGATCAATTATTAGTTCTTTCGAATACTGGGCCCAAGAACGCCTTCTGTAAATTATTTAATCGTTCAAGGGGATTTAAATCCAATTTATGCGGATCTATCGTGGCGCTGGTTTAGCAAATCCAAAGCTTAGCATGCTAAAACCTCGTCTATTTTTTATTCTGTTTTGTCCGATTGTTGTGTTTTTAATGGCAATAGACGCCCCTGCGAGTTCTCTTTGTGGTGATTTCTACGAAGACCGTTCTGATCGCCACGCTGCTTTAGACTTTTTTAAACAATTCAGAAATGATTCATTACCTTTTGGTTTCCAGCGACTTAGCCGAAAAAAAGATTATTTTGATATTTTTTTACTAGAACAATCCTACGCCGTCGGCGGGATTCATAGACCCGTTGAAATGGGGCTAATCGAGCTTCTAGATTTTAAAGGAAATGTCTTGGACTATCAGCAAGTTATCGGAAATTACAAGTACATTGACGGTCTCAATATGACCGCCATACGAATGTTAGATCGCCACAAACACCAACTCGAACGTATTGCAGCTGTAAGAAAACGCCACACTCACCCCAAAGAACTGAACATTACAATCATTCCGCACGCGTTTTCAGATATGGATATTAATCATGATCAAATGTTACGTACATTTATGAATCAGCATGGGTATCACCACGTTCGCCTGGAAGCATGGATTACATATTTAAATGTGGACTTAACCACACATGAGCCAGCAGAACTGACATTTTCCGATGTGAAAACTCGAGGCTATTTAGTCAAATAGCATAAAAGCAGACTTACCTGCTGACTCGCCGTCAAATTTTTCCTAAACTGATTTCCCCATGCTGATAATGACTACAAAAGGCCTATACTGTCCGGCCGGACAGTTTTACATCGACCCTTCCCGTGCGGTAGAACGTGCGGTGGTTACACATGCGCATTCCGATCATGCGCGCAAAGGCAGTCAACAGTATTATTGCGTGGACTCTGGCATTTCATTATTAAAATCACGTATTGGAAAAAATATTTCCGTTTCTCAATATGCCTATGGCGAAGTGTTCGAAATTAACGGTGTTCAAATTTCATTTCATCCGGCTGGGCACATTTTAGGGTCCTCTCAAGTTCGGTTGGAACTAAATGGCGAAGTATGGGTCGCATCCGGTGATTACAAACGTGAAAAAGACCCTACCTGTGAACCTTTTGAAGTCGTGACCTGCGATGTCTTCGTCACGGAAGCGACGTTTGGAACTCCGGGATTTACATGGAATGCGAATGCGGATTTGGGGCAAGAGATTCTTAACTGGTGGAAACAAAATGCGAGCCGCGGTTACAACAGCGTCGTATTTGCCTATTCGCTTGGAAAAACGCAGCGGATTTTAGGCGAGCTATTTCCGCTGACGGATAAACCCATATACTGTCACCCTTCGGCCACCGAAATCAATGAGTGTTACCGTGCCCATGGTGTACCGATGGCAGCGACCCGTTGTTTAAGTCGCGTCGAACCTGATCGCGTGCTTACAGGAGAACTATTTATCGTGCCTCAATCATTTATGAATACCGAACACGCCGAACTCCTTGGTCGCAAGTATTTAACGGCCTTTGCATCTGGCTGGATGGCTCAGCGAAGCGGCGGGTATGACCATGGTTTTCTAATGTCGGACCATGCGGACTGGAATGATTTAGTTCGCACGATTTTAGAAACCAAAGCCAAAAAAGTATTCGTTCAGCATCGAGGCAAAGGCGCCTTAGTTAAACACTTAAAGTCGTTAGGTATTGCTGCCTTTCCAGATAGTGATTTGTTTCCTAAAAATCCAGACCAACTGAGTCTATTCTAATGGCAAAAGAAAAACGTATCCCCATTCCTCTGACTGAATTTGCGGTTCCAGCGCCCCGGCGCGGTAGCATTGATGCCTATTCCGGTTTTGGTCGCAGTCAACAAATGGGTATTGAACTCCATCAACGCGTCCAAGCGGCTCGAACGAAAGCACATTCTAACTACCGAGCGGAAGTCAGCACGTCTCATGACTTTGTTTTAGATGATTACATTTTTGAGATCGGTGGCCGTATTGATGGCATATTTGACATCACGGAATCTCAGACACAAACCAAAATCGAAGAAATCAAATCCAGTTTTAATATCTTTGAACTGTCAAAACGAATTCGGGAATCTGGAATGGATCATCCCTACTGTTTGCAGTTGTTAACTTACGGCTATATTTACTGGCTACAGACTCAAAAAAAACCAACACTATTTCTTCACTTGATTTCCTCACGTAATTTTGAGTCTTTGGATATGGATATCGAACTTGATATTGTAAAATACGAAGCTTGGATGAACCGTCGGTTGCTCGAGTTAGTTGACGAAGTAAAACTCGCGGAAAAACGAGTTAAACGTCGCATCCATGCATCCGAAAATTTTCAGTTTCCATTTACTAAACCGCGCGCGGGGCAAATAGAATTAATTCAAACTATTCAAGACGCAATGAAAGACAATCAACCGATGTTACTGCAAGCCCCGACAGGCTTAGGAAAAACGGTTGGCGTTTTGTATCCGACTTTACAAGAAGCACTTGCCCGTGGCCAGAAGGTCATCTATCTAACACCGAAAAACAGTCAGCACGCCGTCGCCGAAGAAGCCATTGAAAAATTACAGGACAACGGTGCCACTATCAAAGGAATGACGTTAACGGCAAAAAGCAAAATGTGCTTTAAGAACGAACCCCTGTGCAATCCAGAATACTGTGAATTTGCTAAAGATCACTATACCAAAGTAGCCGAGAATAAAATTTTAGAAAAATTATCAAAGAAAAAACGTCTCAGCAGCAAGACCTTTAAAGACTTAGGGGAAGAATTCCAAGTCTGTCCATTCGAATTACAACTGGATGCGGCCCAAGATATGGATACAGTCATCTGTGATTATAACTACGTTTTTGCGCCAAGATCGGCCTTCGGTCGTTTAGCAAGTTCGGGACTAATTTCTAAAGGTAAACCGAATTTAGTGATAGATGAAGCCCACAACTTGCCGTCCCGGGCGATGGATTACTACTCGCCGTCTCTGTCTGTTTTCACATTAGAGAAAATGCGTGCAGACTTGCATTTAATTCCCCTCAGTTATCGTCGTCAGGTCGATGATCTATTTGATGAATGTATCGACGTTGTAAAATCCTGCGCTCCCAAAAATTTGACTGCGGCTTCTAAAATCCATGCGCCGTCTGATAATTTCCTTGTACAAGATGCCGAACTAAGAACGTTCCTGTCTGGCTATTTAAATTCAGATGTTGATATTCAGCCCGGTGACCCCGTCATGCGCTTATGTTTCTATTGGTCAGAATTTACGGCAGCCTTGCAGTACGTATCCGGTGATCATCCCGAATTTTTCACTACATTTCATCCCAACCCGGCGTGCATTAAAATCACCTGCTGTGATGCTTCGGATATGTTGAAGGATTGTTATAAAGAGTACGCACAGGTGGTTGGGTTTTCCGCGACATTAAAACCATTTTCCTATTACAGCCAGATGTCAGGTTTGAATGTTGAAAATTTAAAAACAGCTGAATTTGTTTCACCGTTTCCCAAATCTAATCGCAAGCTGTTAATCATTCCGCAGATTTCTTCTAAATATTCTGAACGCGTCCACAACTATCCAAAGATTGCAGATGCTATTCATAAAATAGTGAAACTAAAAAAAGGAAACTACATCGCATTCTTTCCTAGTTTTGATTTTATGGAACGAGTGTCGGCACTGTTTGCCCCTCCGGTAGGATTTCAAGTTTTACAGCAAGCTCGTTATATGAAGCGCGAGGAAATCGATACTACCTTAGAATTACTTAAAGAGCCGGACTCTGCCTATGTTATGTTTGCCGTTCAGGGTGGAGTGTTTTCAGAAGGCGTGGATTATGCGGGTGACATGGTGATTGGTGCGTTCGTTGTGGGTCCACCGCTTCCAAATTTTGATTTAGAACGCGAATCCATGCGTGGCTATTATGAAGAACAATATCAAGCCGGCTTTGACTTTGCGTACGTTTATCCCGCCATGGCTAAGGCGATTCAATCTGCGGGTCGCGTGATTCGATCTGAAAATGACAATGGCCTCATTATCTTGATGGACAATCGTTTTATTCAGCCCAGCTTCGCTAAATCCATGCCGCAAGACTGGTTTGAAACTAGTCCTCGCGAAGCCGTATCCGATAGGATATTAAATGACATTTCTAATTTTTGGAACTCTGTAGCTGGCACTACGCCCCAGACGTCGGCTTCAGTCGACACGTAACTAGGATTCATGCGGTTTGATGTTTGCACGCTAGCCTCTTTACAAGGAGGCTTGATGGGTACAACAGTGGTCGGAAATCCTCGCCAACAAAGCCAGGCCAATAAAGGCGCTACCTGGGCATTAATTATAATCCTTGCCGCTCTAGCTGTTCTTGCTTTCATTGGATACAATGGCACGCTGACTGCTTACTAGGTCGCTGATATCTCTATAATTAGGGCGCGCTGCCAAATGTGACCCGTAGGGCCTGCATTTATTGCAGTCGCTTTATTCTATTTTTTCAGTCCTGCAGATTTATTTCATTAATTAATTTTTGATTTTTCTTCTGATCTTTTAAATCCTAGTACTTAG
>DDVI01000134.1 GCA_002345205.1 Bdellovibrionaceae bacterium UBA2316
GACTTGCTTTCTTACAGAAGAATAAGGAATGCCAAAGAGAAAAGTGGACGCTTCTGAAATGGAAGCAAATAAAACTCGCCAGAAGCTAGAAAATACTCCGTTCAAATCGGCCACCGAAATGAATCAGGCTTCTCACGATATACAAATGCAGGTATGGAAACGCCTTGAATACGCCCGCGTCTTTCAGCAGATGACGGATAACGAAAACTATAGGTTCGTGAAAGATGAACTTGAGCAAGGTCTTACCTGTGGCTACGGCGAAGAAGGCACATACCTCGTTCGCGTGTACAGCGAAGGCGTTGGAGTTAAAATTTCAATTAATAAAGACCTCGTTAAAGAAGTCGAAAAAAGCGAAGGCTTTGTTGAAGCTCTCATCCGTTCAACTTCAGATTCTTTCTCGAAGTCCTACTACCAGATTAAGGGAATGCTACCCATTGACAGTGCGGACGTCCAAGATATGACAAAGGCGAAGCAGCGGTAAAAGTTAATCCGAAACCAAATTCTCAAGTGGGAATTGCCGAGATTGGCCTTATTCTTCTTCCGATTCGTAGTCACAAGTGCACAACGCCAATAGCACAAATTGAAAACGCTAGATTAGGCGGTAACCTACACCAGGTTCCGTCAATATGTGCTTTGGTTCAGATGGCTTAGCTTCAATTTTTTTTCGCAGCTGATTGATGTAGATGCGCAGATAGTGGCTTTGATCCTTTGCTGTTGTTCCCCAGATCTCCTTGAGAAGCTGGATTTGCGAGACCACCTTACCATGATCGCGAACAAGCCTCGAAAGGACGGCGTACTCGGTGCCGGTGAGCTTCACAAGCTCGCCTGAAATACACACAGTTTTTCTATTCAGATCTACTTTCAGGGAACCAGATTCAAAAATGGGGGTGGCTTCAATCAATCCCGTGTGGCGAAGCGCCACACGAATCCTAGCTTGAAGTTCTTCGGGTCCGAAGGGCTTGGTTAAATAGTCATCAGCTCCAGCATCGAGCAAGGCGACCTTCGTTCTCTCATCATCAGTCACAGTAAGCACAATCACTGGAATCGTTGTCCAGGTTCTAAGTTGTTTCAAAACTTCACGTCCGTTTATATCTGGGAGCCCTAGATCGAGAATGACCAAGTTCGGATGAAAGGACGCGGCCATGTCGATTCCCTCCGCGCCTGTTGAAGCTTCGGCGATGTTGTGACCGGCGTTATTCAAGGCCATTTTTATGACGTTCCGAACAGAAGCTTCATCGTCTATTACCAAAACTCGTGACTGTTCGCTCATGGTTTAATCTCCTCCGGTAGCTCTGGTTGCGGCTCAAGAGGAAGGTCTACAATAAAACGCGAGCCCTGGGGCTCCCTCTTCTCATATCGAACGGTTCCCCTGTGAAGTTCGACAATATTTCTAACAATAGAAAGTCCAAGACCTGTGCCCCCAGGTAGAGTTCCGGGTACACGGTAAAACTTCTCAAAAACCTGGCTTACATACTCGTCAGGGATTCCGCATCCCTCATCTTCGACAGACACCGAAAAATGCTTACCATTCGCTCGGACTTTCAAAATAATCTCGGTATTCGCAGGGCTATACTGAGCAGCATTTATTACCAAATTGGCGAGGGCGTGCTCAAACAGCCGAAAATCAAGTCTTACCAGTGGGAGATCAGGTTGGACATCTACTTTGACCCTGTGAGCTGAAAAGGGTTTTGCGTGCTTCTTTAAGACGACGCCGATGACATCACTTATATCCTGCCATTCGAGATTCAAAGCGAGCGATCCGCTTGAAAGTCTGCTCATATCGAGTAAATTCTCGATAACACGGTTGAGGCGTTCGCCGTTTATCTCAAGATCTTTGACAATCGTTTTTCCAACCGGATCTGTGACTAAATTATTTTCGAGTGCCGCCGCTGATCCTAAAATTGCAGTAAGCGGAGTGCGTAACTCATGGGAAATAGAAGAGAGAATTGTCTGCTGAAGCTTTTCAGAATCTTCAAGTCGTTGAGCCTCGGCAATTCTCCGGCTCCAAAAATGTCTTTCTATGGAAAGGGAGAGCTGACCGACAATGGTGTAAAGTAGATTTTCTTGATCCGGTCCAAGTTTTCTTCCTTTTCTTTCTGGTTTGAATAGAAAAACGCCAATGCCTTCATTTGCGCCTAATAGTGGAAGGTAGAGGGCGCGGGCTTGCGAAAGCGTTTCCGTAGACCATCCCGCTGCTTTTTTGTTCTGAAAAGTCCAAAGTGCTACGGCGCGCTCTCGGTCATCAAGTTGAAGGGAGTAACTTTTAGATCCAGAGAAATCCAAAAGTCCATCGCGGCCTTTCAGCACGACTCCGCATTCACCCTCAAGAAGTTCTCCGATAGTGCTTCTAACCTTATTGATGAACTCTTCCTTGTTGCTACTTTCTGAGATGTCTTTCAGCACGCGGTAGAGAACTTCCATTCGCTCCTCGCGATCTCGCATAAGCCTCTCGTGAAAACGAATCCGGTTCGTTAGAAAACCCGTAATTACTGCAACGAGGAAATAGGCAAAACACAAAATGATGTCTTCGGCGGAGGCGATCGTGAAAGTAAACTTTGGATTGATGAAAAGAAAATCCCAAGCCAACGCACTAAAGGCCGCTGCAAAAAGAACAGCTCCAATGCTTCCGAACATTCCGACTATCAAAACGACCAGTAGATAAACAAAACCGATCACGCGATAGCCGACGTAGGCTTCGGCAAACGCGCTCAAGAACGTGACCCCAAGAAGAAACCAGAGAGTGTTCCAGTATTTAATAAATCCTGTCTTTGTACGGTACAGCGAAAGCTCCATCCAGAAGGAGGGTCTTCGGTGAACAAGTCTTTCAAGCCGGATAACATGGATGTCAACTTCATGACTTTCATCTACCAATCTCTTGAGCAACGATCCGCCTTCAATCACGTCTCGGAACCATCTTCTAGTTGGGCGTCCGACAATGACTTGAGTGACATTCTTTTGTCGGGCGATGCGCTTAATGGCCGTTGCGAGACTAGTATCGGTAGTCGTTATCACCTCAGCACTCAATTCGCGGGCGAGATGGAGGTTTTTGATAAGTTGTGCCTGGTCTTCGTCGCTCAGCTTCACGCCAGTGTCGATGTGAACTGCAATCCAGGGGGCTTCAAGATTGTAAGCAAGTCTTCTTGTGGCACGAATCAGTTTTTCAGAATATGGACTGTGAGAAACCGCAACGAGGAGTCTTTCATTTGTCTGCCAAGGGATATCATTGCGAGTGACTGAAAATCTTTGAAGATCTTGATCCACACGTTCTGCAGTCATGCGAAGCGCGATTTCCCGTAAAGCTGTGAGACGGTCTTCCTTAAAGAATTTATCAGCCGCTTCCTTGGCCTTGTCGCCCAGATAAATTTTGCCATCGGCAAGGCGCTTCAGAAGTTCAGATGGTGCAATGTCGACCAGCTCAACCAGAGCAGCCTGGTCGAGAATACTATCGGGAACTGTTTCCCGAATCCGAATTCCGGTGATCCCTTCGACAGCATCTTTCCGGCTTTCAAGATGCTGAACATTGAGCGCGGTAAAGACATCAATACCTGAGTCAAGAATTTCTAAAACATCTTGGTAGCGTTTTTCGTGGCGCGATCCAGGAGAGTTCGTATGAGGAAGTTCATCAACGATAACGACGTCGGGTTTTATCGACAGAATGGCATCGAGATCTAATTCTTCGATGCGGACTCCTCGATGTTCCATCACTTTTCTCGGAATGACTTCGAGACCTTGAAGTAGTTCGGCAGTTTCAGAGCGCCCGTGAGTTTCAACCAGTCCGATAGCAACAGAACGTCCTTCAGCCTTCATCCGATGAGCAGCTTTTAGCATGGCGTAGGTTTTGCCTACGCCCGCAGACATTCCGAGGAAAACGCGGAGTTTTCCCTTAAGCTTTGATTTTGTTTCATCGTCGATGACCTTCAGGAGGGCATCTGGATCTAGTCTTGATTCGTCGCTCACACCTTAATTTCTCCTCTTATTTACCAGAAGAGTCCAAGGGGTGATTTGGCTGAACTTGATCTTGTTGCGGCTCTTGGGCTGCTGATTCCGGTATCGGCTTCACTTTATCAAGAGCGCGGTTAAGAGCCAATACATTGACGACTTCTTCGCCCAAAATGCCGAGTTGACGGCCTTCTAGATGGTCCGTAACAAGCTTTTCCACTTCGTTCTGAGGTATCCCACGAGCTACCGCAACACGTGATACCTGGTACTTTATGGCTGCGAGTGTCTGGTGAGGGTCAAGGCCACTACCTGAAGCAAAGAGGAGGTGCTGCGGAGGGTCGCCAGCTCCAAGGTTTGCCGCACGAAGTTTCGCGCCACGCTCTTTGGCTGCATCCAAAAGACCTTTGGCTGTTGGCCCTGCGTTGGTTCCCCCGGAAGGCAGTGGATTATAAGAAACAGCCGATGGTCTAGGCCAGAAGTATTCTGGCTTTTCAAAGTTTTGGGCGATAAGGCTCGAACCGCGGAGTAATCCGTCATCATACACAAGCGAGCCGTTGGCTTTATCAGGAAATGCTACTTGCGCTACCATCGTGACGATTACAGGGTACGCTACACCTAAAACCAGCATTAGAAAAAGTGTTATCCGAATGGAAATCCAAATCTGCTTCATAATAAAACTCCTCTACGCAAGACCAATCGAAGTGATCACGACGTCGATAACTTTAATTCCGATAAACGGGATAATCACTCCGCCAAGGCCGAAGATAAGAAGGTTGCGGCGTAAGACCTGCGCGGACCCTTCTGCACGATAAGCTACCCCGCGAAGTGCGAGTGGAATCAAGGCGACAATCACCAGAGCATTAAAGATCACGGCACTCAAGATCGCACTCTGTGGAGACGCTAAGCCCATGATGTTGAAAACCGAGAGCGGACCTGAGTTCGCGCCCTGAGCGATGTAAACGGAGGCAAAAAGCGCCGGAAGAATGGCAAAATATTTTGCAACGTCATTAGCTATGCTGAAAGTCGTAAGGCTTCCGCGAGTCATCAGAAGCTGCTTACCGATTTCAACGATCTCAATGAGCTTAGTTGGATTACTGTCAAGATCGACCATATTTCCTGCTTCGCGGGCGGCCTGCGTTCCGGTATTCATGGCGACCCCTACGTCCGCTTGGGCAAGAGCAGGGGCATCGTTGGTTCCATCCCCAGTCATTGCTACAAGGTGCCCTTTCGCTTGTTCCTCGCGAATTCTTTTGAGTTTTGTTTCTGGAGTTGCTTGTGCCATGAAGTCATCAACGCCAGCTTCCGCCGCGATAGCTGCGGCCGTCATTGCGTTGTCGCCTGTGATCATGACAGTGCGAATGCCCATTTTTCTGAGTTCGGCGAAGCGTTCCCTAATCCCGCCTTTGACAACATCCTTAAGGTCGATCACGCCGAGGATTTTTGTTCCGTTCGCAACCACCAGTGGCGTAGCGCCTTTTTTGGCGACATCATCGACAATGCGTTTCAAGTCACCAGGAATTTTCCCTCCGGCAGACTGAACGTAGTTTATGATTGAATCAGCCGCACCTTTGCGAATACTCACGGTTTTGCCGTTTTGACTGAAGTCGATTCCACTCATTCGCGTCTGTGCAGTGAAAGGAACAAATAAAGCTTCGTGAGGCTGGATTGTTTCTGCTCTTAGAGAGAATTTTTCTTTCGCAAGAACCACAATTGACCGTCCTTCGGGTGTCTCGTCGGCCAAGGATGCAAGTTGAGCTGATTCCGCCAGAGTTTTCGATTCTACGCCCTGAACCGGGAGAAAGCTTGAAGCCATGCGGTTCCCAAGGGTGATCGTCCCGGTTTTATCGAGAAGGAGGACGTCGATGTCGCCAGCAGCTTCGACGGCGCGCCCACTTGTGGCAATCACATTCTTTTGAATCAGTCGGTCCATTCCACTAATTCCGATCGCGCTCAAAAGGCCCCCAATTGTCGTTGGGATCAAACAAACTAACAGAGCGACTAGGACAGGTAAGGTCACAATGCCGGACAGATCTTGCCCAGAAGTCGAAGCCGCGTAATCCATGAAGGGCTTTAAGGTCATAACTGCAAGTACGAATATGATCGTAAGTCCTGAGAGAACAATGCTAAGAGCGATTTCGTTTGGGGTCTTTTGGCGCTTCGCTCCTTCAACCAGAGCAATCATTCGATCCAAAAAGCTGTTTCCAGCCTCGGCGGTGATGCGGATGACAATCCGGTCACTGATCACCCTCGTACCGCCCGTAACAGCACTTCTATCACCACCGGATTCCCTAATAACAGGAGCAGATTCGCCCGTGATCGCAGACTCATCAACGCTTGCAATACCCTCAACAATTTCGCCATCCCCAGGAATAACGTCGCCAGCCTCGCAAATAACAAGATCACCGAGTCGTAAGCTCGATGCTGAGACACGCGTTTCTACGTCTCCCTGTTTCAAGCGGGCTTCGGTTGAAGTTCGCGTTTTTCGTAAAGCTTCTGCTTGCGCTTTTCCTCGGCCTTCGGCGATGGCTTCGGCGAAATTCGCAAAGATCACAGTGAACCAGAGCCAGAGTGCGATTTGGATTTCAAAGGAGGTTGATCCATGACCGATGTTGAAAATCGCGCTCAAGGTGGTCAACATAGCGCCAATCAGAGTCACGAACATCACCGGGTTTCTCATTTGCACCCTTGGATGCAGTTTCACAAAAGAATCTTTGATCGCTGGCATCAGGAGTTCGCGGTTAAAAAGACTATTTTCGGTTTTACTCATAATAAACTCCTAAAAAGTGCGCCCATTCAGCATGAGAACGTGTTCAACGATTGGGCCAAGGGACAAAGCCGGTAGAAATGTCAGAGCTCCGACAATTAAAATTACCCCGATCAAAAGAACGGCGAACAGAGAAGTGTCCACTTCAAAAGTTCCAGACGAAGGAGGAGAGATTTTTTTATTTGCAAGACTTCCCGCGACCGCCAAGATTGGCACAATAATGAGGAAGCGTCCGAATAAAACCGCAAGGCCCAGCATAACATTGTAATAAGGCGTGTTCGCATTAAGGCCTGCAAAAGCACTACCGTTATTGGCCGCCGCCGAAGTAAAGGCGTAGAGAATTTCCGAGAACCCGTGCGGCCCTTTATTGGCGAGGCTTGTAAGACCTACCGGAAGTACGGATGATAGAGCCGTGCCCAGCAGGATCGTTGCACATGGAGCGAGAATGGCAAGAACCACCATCATCATCTCCCGCCCTTCGATTTTCTTGCCTAAGTATTCAGGCGTTCTTCCAACCATTAGACCAGCAAGGAAGATCGTAAGTAGAACGAAAAGTAGCATCCCGTAGAGACCGGCACCCACGCCACCGAAGACGATTTCTCCAAGCATCATATTGAAGATCGCGATCCCTCCCGATAGAGGAGAAAGCGATGAGTGCATGGCATTGACACCGCCGCAAGACGCGGATGTCGTCACTGTCGAAAATAAGATGCTATTAAAAATCCCGAATCGTGTTTCTTTACCTTCCATGACTCCGCTTTGTCCGACAATCGGGTTTTGCGAGTATTCAGAGGCAAGCGAAGCTCCTGTTAAAACAACAAACAACATCATCATTACGCCGTAAATCAGCCATCCATGCTTCCTTGCGTTCGTCATGATGCCGAACGTGTATGTGAGGGCTGCCGGAATGATAAAGATAGCAAGCATCTGTAGAAAGTTTGAAAGGGCTGTCGGATTCTCGAAGGGATGGGCGGAATTGGCATTGAAGAAGCCTCCTCCGTTCGTGCCGAGAAATTTGATTGAAACTTGAGAGGCTGCGGGGCCGAAGGGGAGGATCTGTTTTGCACCTTCAAGAGTAACGGCTTCCAAATATGGCGAAAAATTCTGAACTACTCCTTGTGAAACAAGCACAAGAGCTAAGAGAAAAGCCATCGGTAAAAGGATATAGATTGTCGAGCGAGTAAGATCGACCCAGAAATTGCCAATTCCTTGTGTGGATTTTCTGGCGATTCCCCTTGCCAGCGCGATGGCTACAGCGATCCCCACGGCGGCGCTCACAAAATTCTGAAATGCGAGCCCGATCATTTGGGTAAGGTAGCTCATTGTAGTCTCGCCCGCATAGCCTTGCCAGTTGGTGTTGGTAACAAAGCTTGCAGCGGTATTAAAGGCCGAGTGCCAGCTTACACCTGCAAATCCTTGTGGGTTCAATGGAAGTCCACTTTGGATCATTTGTAGAAAGAAGAGAACTGCTAAGCCGATGAAGTTGAACGCGAGAAGGGCTAACGCATACTGTTTCCAGTCCATATCCTTTTTTTCGTCTATCCCGCTCACTCGATAGGTGAGTCGTTCAAGCCAACTAAAAGGTCTATGTATCCATGTTCTTTGACCCTCAAAAATGCGGGCAATAAATCTTCCGAGAGGAGGAGTCAGTAGCGTCAGAACTCCCACGAACAGAGTGAACTGCAAAATGTCGAAGATATTCATACGTTCCCCTAAAACTTCTCGGGGTTAAACAACGTGTAGAACAGGTACCCGAGCACCGCGATTCCGATTAAACCGGCCAAAATAAAATCCATTTTCAACTCCTATCAATTTCAAATTAGCGTGGGCTCGCGTAAAAAAGATGTAAAAATCAACACTTGGCCCTGCGCCGCTTCTCAAAATGAGAAAGCCAACGAGGTCGTCACAGTCGTGTTGTCTTTAGTCAAAGTGCTTTCTTTCAAAAAGACGCTTTCTTTTGCGGCTAAAAAGCGGACCTCATTCCGCCACACCAAACCATCATCAAGAGTTTGGTCAAAGCCGAGCGATGCGCCCGTAGCGTTGAAGGACGTAGCTTGTCCCGTGACGATTATAACCTGATCGGCGTCTTCGAAGTGTTCGACACGCAAGGAAACCTTCTGCGTTTCGTTGAGCTTATAGCGTCCCATCAATGAAGTTCCCCACCAAGAACTGTAATCGGAACTGTCGGGCTTTCTTTGGAAGCCCGCATCAGCCTGTATAATCCACTCAAGACGCCCGGGATCTCGGCTTTTGAAGATGAGGTTGTGAAAGTGACGGAACTCACCTTTTCGAGGGGCACCATTTAAGTTCGCAGAAACTTCATTTCCGAACATGGCATTGTAGGCGACTGTCACATACTCAAAATTGTATTCGAGCCCTGTGCCGAGATTTTTATCCTTGTTATTTTCGGAAATGTTTTGCCATCCGTTAGTAACTAGAATCTGAGCAGTCAGTCTATCGGATAGAGTGTGAGTGATTTTTACTCCCGATAGATAGTAGGGAGAATAATCGGCGACAAGTGAGCGCGTCAGCACCAAGTTGTCTCTGGAAATCCACGACTCCGATCCTACGTGCGCAAAGAAGATGCCGGCATCAACCCACGTGCGTTCGTTAATCGCATAGCCGATTTTTGCCTCCTGGATGTGCCTTGAAAGATCGCCGCCACTAACGCTTCCTCGTTTTGGCTCAGACGAATAGTTGCTTTGAACAGAAGTTCCTGCTTGGAAGGCTAATCGCCCTCTTGTCTTGGGAGAAGTAAGATTCACTTCGACAAAGCCGAGATTGAGGTTGAACTCATTATCCCGTGCTGGTTGAGTCGTGAACGAACGATCTCCGCTGGGAGGAGAATTGAAGTCGAAGGCGTATTGTGTGTCGACGAATCCTCCCCAAGTAATTTTCCTTTCAGTCTCCGCAAAAGAAATATTCGGAGAAAGCAGCACGAGCGCAAATAGAGCAATGATGGAGTTCGCGGTCGTTTCTATTGAATGAATGAAATAGCGTTTTTCGTTTGAGACTGTTCCCAT
Organism: Bdellovibrionaceae bacterium UBA2316; assembly: GCA_002345205.1. GTDB lineage: Bacteria > Bdellovibrionota > Bdellovibrionia > Bdellovibrionales > Bdellovibrionaceae > UBA2316. The sequence goes on from DDVI01000134.1 coordinate 9,727, forward strand.
TTTCAATCCTTGGTTTATTGATGACGGCCCCATTTATGTATTGGGAAGCCGTAAAAAAGCTGTAAAGAAGCGGATTTTTACGCTCTTTTTACGCACGCTTGGTCAAAGACAATTTGTTTTTACAGCTTTTTTACGCGCAATTTTTCTAAACTAGAAGTGTCGGTGAGATCGGTAAAATAGAAGCCGATCTACAAAGGAGACCAAAATGAAATACAGTGTTGGCGAGTGCTTAGCAGACTACGGATTTACATTTCTCGAAAAACTTCATGAACCGATTTTTCTAATTCATCGTTTGGGAAGAGTGACCCGCATGAATGAGTCCGCAAGAAAACTCATTTCCGTTGCGAAGATTAGCATTTCGGAATTGGACAAGATCATCAGTTCACAGATCCAAACACTCTTCCCTTCCAGAAAAGGAAGCTACCGAAGGCTGAAGGTCGGCAAAAGCAACTTGCACCTGATCGCAAGAACTCTTGGGAATTCGGATTTTATTCTAGTTGAAGTTCGACGATAGATGGGAATCCTCGATTCTCTGCAATACCATTCAATCAAATACTCATTGCGGGAATCGCTTCCCACGTTGAACAGCGAACCTCTTGGTTTTCAGGACCTAGTTCCACTGGAAAGAGTCTTGCTGCTGGCAATCTTTCTTATTCTATTTATTCCACTCGCAAAGAGGAGTGAAAATACTGAATTGGACAAACAGAAAAACGCGATCTTGAAGCTCTCGGCACTAGCTGGGACTCTTGCGATTGCTATGAGATTTATTCGCATGATTTATTTATCGAAGGGCCCTTAAGCCCCATTCTGTTTGATGAGGTCTTCAAGGGCTTGGATGGTGAAGTAAGTAGATCCATTGTCGAAGGAAAGGATATTGCCCTCGGATTCTTCTTCCGATTCGTAGTCACAAAGCGCACAACGCCAACATACAGGATCATTTTCCTTCATTAGAGTTACGGTGTCGAAAGTCATCCAACCAACTTTGGTTTCTTCAGGATAGCACTGACGAATTGATTCCTCGAAAGCCTCTTCAAGATCGGCGGCTTCAAGCTCGGTTTCCAGGATGTGCTTGATGATCCAGCTAGTGCCGTACTCGCAGCCCACCCCAGGCAGCAAGCGCATGAGGTCATTGCTGCCGCAGGATTCACAGCAGCCCGTGGGAGCTTCTTTGTAGCATCCATAGCAGAATGGGGTGGAGCGGTTCAGGGCAATTTGTTCGAGTTTTTGTTGGATTTCGTTTTTCATGGTCATCTCCTCTTTAGCGTTGTCGTTTTCCCCCGTTGTGAGGGCTTCTTCGCCCCGCCAGGAAGCCCGACGGGGGAAAAAGGAAGAGGAGGCAAAGTCCCTCGGCCCGACCAAGCAAATGCGGCAGAACGAGTGACAGGAGTGAAACGGATGGCGCGAAGTCTGCGGAGGGACGAATCAGGGAATTTGCTGGAGCGACCGCCAGCAATGCTAAAGAAGTCAGGAGATGCCGAACGAATCCGGCAAATCCTCGTTTTTGCCCGTTGCTACTTCTTTACTGGTAGGAGCATGGGTTTGCCCCACTTGGACGCTTGTGAGTCCTTGAGGAGCTGATACTGAGCCAAGCGCACTTGCTGGATGAACTTCGGGAGCTGTCCGGTAGCGGCGGCAAAGAGAGCGGCAGCAACGGCGGCTTGGATGAGTTTGTTAGGAATAGACATGGGAACCTCCTCGGTTACGGATGATTGGTTTGATTTGTAGAATGTTGATCTTGAGCTGCTAGAACAGCAGTTCTTGGAATCTGAACTTCAGAGGGAAAACGCCTAGAAAATCGGGTTTTTCCCTCTGGGCGCAAGTAGCAATCAAGTAGCAAAAAAGTAGCAAACTCAGGACATTTCGTGAGATTTCACGACAGATTCAAGAGAAGGGCGCAAGGCCCTTTTCAATGATTTCAAGTGTTTATGATTGTTGGGATTTTTAATTTTTCTGCGACTGCGGTATTCAAAAATTGGTCGGAGAGACAGGATTCGAACCTGCGACCCCCTGCTCCCAAGGCAGGTGCGCTACCAAACTGCGCTACTCTCCGCGTGGGACTCAAATTAGTCTTCCTATTGGTCTTTTGTCAATTTTTAATTCAATAGTTTTATTAGGTTATCGGCCTGAAATCTGAGCAGAAGTGGCTAGTCTGTTGCCTAGTTGCTATAGGTAAAGCCCAAAAAGCAGACGAATCTGCTTTGAGATTTGCCGAAACCTGTAAATAATAAATGAACTAACTACTTGAAACTATTCTTTGAAATGAGTTTGTGATTGCTGAAGATCGATAAAGCTTATTTACCGTTCCTTATTTTGGGTGCCTTGGCAGTTTTCTTGTTTTTCTATGATCCCCCTGCTTCGATTTGTGAAGTTCAAATGAAATCCTATCGATTAAGCATGGTCGGTAAACTATATGGGCGTAAGGTCGAAAAAAATGTGATGCCTGCTAAGATCGGCGATGCCGTGTCTCGTTGTCAAAAAGGTAAAACATCCGGTAGCTGCATGGACTTTTTCGACATTATTAATGATGCTCTTACAAATTTGAATCAATTTGATGATGAGTGTCGACCTGGGCTAGTTGAAGAAAAACCTCTCTTTGAAAACACAAAGAGGTTTTTCCTTATTATAAACGCTCTTGCTTGGGGAGATAAGGTTCCCGCAGACAATCGCGAGAACTGGCTAAGTCAATCGAACCTATATGTGTATTGTAAAAATAAAAACTTTTTGAAATCGATTATGGAACCGGAAGCGTTCGATGGTCTGGTGGCTCAGTCGCTTCGTAGCTTTCCTTATGAAAAGTTGCCTTTTGATTTTGATGAAAACTCGGATGAGTTCATAAATAATAAAGCGATTAATAAACTTTCCATAGAAGAAATTACAGCAAAAAGTATTATGTCTATTCGCTGTGAAGGAATTTAAAATTAAAGGTGTAGTATGTCTAAGTTGGCCATCGGACTTGCCCAATTAAATTCGAATGATGACGTAAATCGAAATATCGATCAGATTGTTAAACTTATTGATTCTATTTCCTCTGGCGTTGATATCGTTTTTTTTCCTGAGAACTCTTTGTTTTTCCGTATCAATGAAAAGGACTCTATTGACTTTCTTGATATCGGGGGCAAAGAGTTTAGAAAAATTGCAGATGTGTGTACTCGTAAACAAGTCCATGCTCATATAGGCTCTGTGCCCTTGATGGAAAATGGTATCCCATTAAACTCATCCATCCTAATTTCTGCGAGCGGTAAAATTATTCGTTCCTATACTAAAATTCATTTGTTCGATATTCAGCTCAACCAAGAAAAAGCAATGCGGGAATCTGATTGCTTTCGTCGGGGCGAGGCGCCTTCTATTTTTACTCTTAAGGGCTGGCGTTTTGGACAGACGATTTGTTATGACATTCGCTTTTCCGAGCTATATCGGTATTATAGCTCAATGAAGGTGGATGCTCTGCTTATACCGGCAGCTTTCTTGAAGAAAACCGGAATTGCGCACTGGCATACATTGAACCGAGCCCGCGCTATCGAGAGTCAGAGTTTTGTAATTTCGAGCGCTCAAATGGGGCCTCATTTTTCAAAACACGGTGAGCATCTGGTTCGAGAAACGTTTGGTCATGCTTTGTGTGTATCCCCTTGGGGTGAAGTATTGATAGATATGGAAGAAGCTCCGGCTATTCAAATCATTGAGCTAGATAAAGCTGCGATCGAAAACGTCAAGAAGCAGATCCCAATGGACTACCATCGTTGGGCGAATCCCGCTACATGGCGAGCTAGCGAAATCAGTCTAGATTAGAAATAAATATACGTGTTGAATTGCAGCGGTTTCCGGTCACTAGTGTCAAAAGACGTATTGCGATCAATGGTTGAGTGTAGGCACTAGTTTGTGGCAATATAGTTGAAAGTTTAATGAAAATAAAAACTGTTTAGATTTTAGGGTGTTTAGAATGAAAATAAACGGAATCAAATTAATCTTATTTGTGGTTTTTGCAAATGTAGCATCTTATGCAGAGAGTGTGACTCTTGAAACATTCGAGTCTATTTCAGCCGCGATTAAAAGTAAGAAAAACCCCGTTTTACAAGATGAAGCGCCTTTGAAGGTTTTGCCTCAATATAGTCAGCCTCAAAGAAAAATTCAGGCAACGACAGAGGCCTCAGAGTCATCTTTAAGTACAGAATAATTAGGAGCTCATAATGAAGAATAATTTTTTTCCACTTCCAGAAGGTGTTCAGCGTGAAGAAATGGAAACCGACGTATTGATCGTTGGTGGCGGAGCTGCGGGTTTATCCTGCGCACTTGAAATTGCTAATATTTACGAAAAAAAGAAAGCGGCTGATCCGAGCATGACGGCCGAAATGCCGACCATTATGGTTCTTGAGAAGGCTTCAGAAATTGGTGCGCATAGTTTTTCTGGCGCCGTCATGAATCCTTCAGCATTGAAAGAATTATTGCCTAATTATTTGGAACTAGGTTTCCCATTTGAATCTGAAGTTAAAGAAGATGAAGTTCATTATTTAACCAAGACAGGTAATTTAAAATTACCTGTCACGCCACCTCCGTTTAAAAATCACGGTAACTACATCGTTTCTTTATCTAAAGTAAATCGCTGGTTGGGCCAACAGTGCGAACAAAAAGGAATCATGGTTTTCCCAGGATTTGCGGCTGTTGAAGTGTTGTACGACGGTGACACTGTTGTCGGGGTGCGAACAGGTGACAAAGGACGCGATAAAGACGGAAATCCTAAAGCTAACTTTGAGCCAGGACTTCTGATTAAATCTAAGATTACAGTGTTTGCCGAAGGTACGCGTGGGTCTTTATTCCGTGACCATGCAAAGAAGCTTAAATTGTACGAAGGAAAGAATCCTGACGTTTACGAAGAAGGCGTTAAGGAAATTATTCAATGTCGCCCAGGTTCTATCAAACCAGGTAAAGTGATTCACACATTAGGCTTTCCGTTAAATAAAAGCATTGGTGGGACATTCATCTATACTTTGCCAGGTGATAAAATTATTATTGGTATTGTTGCGTATTTAGATACGAAAGATCCATTGTTAGATCCACATAGAGAATTGCAGAAATTAAAAACTCATCCATTCGTGATGGAGATGATCAAAGACGGGAAAATTTTAGCCTATGGTGGTAAAACTTTACCGGCTGGAGGCTGGTACTCCATGCCAAAGCTATACGGGGCCGGCTGGATGGTTTGCGGTGATACGGCAAGCATGGTGGATGTTCAAAAGCTTAAAGGTATTCATTTAGCAATGAAGTCTGGAATGCTAGCTGCTGAAACGGCAATGGATGCATTAGCTAAAGGTGATTTTACAAGCAGTACTTTGGCTTCGTTTGATACTAAGATTCAAGAAAGTTTCGTTAAAAAGGAATTGTATCGAGTACGTAATTTTCATCAAACGTTATCAAAAGGTATTTTGAATTCTTTACCGTTAATTGGTTTACAAGAGATTACCGGCGGGCGTGGATTGTTTGATAATATGAAGTCACATGTAGATGCTAAAGAAACAAAGCCTGTGGACGAAGTGTGGCCTAACAAGGCTGAAATGGAAGAGTCTATACAGTTGCCTAAGCCAGATGGTATTTTATTCATGGATAAGCTTTCTAGCGTATATTTAACGGGTACCATGCACGATGAGGATTCGCCTAATCATCTTCTATTGCAAAATGGAGACATTTGTAGAACGGTTTGTGAGCCTAAGTATAAGTCACCATGTACGATTTTCTGTCCAGCTGCCGTTTATGAAATGATTCCATCGTCGGAGTACTCAGGCCAAAAAGAATTGAAAATTAACTACACAAACTGTATACACTGCAAGACTTGCGACATTAAGTGCCCGTTCGAAAACATCGATTGGACAACTCCCGAGGGCGCTGGGGGTCCCAAATATACAGAAGTGTAGATAGAATAATATATGGCTGATTTTTTTGCATCTTGTCCCTCTGAGCTATCCGGTATCTTATACAAAGAGTTAGAAACTCTAGGGATGGAGAAGCTAGAAAAGACCAATAGCGGTGTTTATTTCCAAAGCTCTTGGGAAGGCTGCTATAAAGTAAATCTACATTCTCGTATTGCGAGCCGTGTTTATAAACCGGTTCTTGAATTCATTGCTTACGATAAAGATCAGTTGTACGGCGAAATTCAAAAACACGATTTCACTAAGTACATCGATCCAAATCAAACCATATCTATTGATGTAAAAGTTAAAGACTGTATGATGCATGATCAACGTTTCGTTGCAATGAGAATTAAAGATGCAATCGTCGATCAGTTTCGTGACAAAACGGGAACCCGTCCCGACGTTGAAAATAAAAATGCAGATTTAAGAATTCATGTTAAAGCGACTAAAAATAACTTTTGGGTAGCGCTGGATACATCTGGCAATAGTTTGTTCATGCGTGGTTATCGTAAAGAGGTGGGGGAAGCTCCACTTAAAGAAAATTTAGCGGCTGGGTTAATTGCTCTTACTGAATGGGATCGTAAATCCCCAGTTGTGGACCCAATGTGTGGATCTGGTACTTTACTGATTGAAGCAGCTATGATGTACATGAATATGGCTCCAGGAACTCTTCGTAAAAAATTTGGTTTCCAAAACTGGAAAAACTATCGCAAAGAAGTTTGGGAAAAATTAGTGAATGAAGCGATGGAAGCTGAATTGCCACCTCCAGAAACGCCGATGTTCTTTGGTTATGATTTAGATAACCAAATGATTAAAAAAGCAAAAATCAACGCCCAGGAGGCGGGTGTTGAAGCATTTGTTAAATTTAGAAAAGAAACTCTGTCATTATTAAAACCAGAAGTAGAAAAAGGTATCTTGGTCACGAATCCTCCATATGGCGCGCGTATCGGTGAAGAGGATTGGTTGAAAGACGTTTATCGTGACTTAGGTTATTGCTTTAAACATTCATTCAAAGGCTGGGATTGCTGGGTTTTATCAGGTAACAAAGATCTGATTATGGAACTTAAATTAAAGGCAGATCGTCGCATCATGGTATTCAATGGTCCGATTGAATGCCGATTTTTAAAGTACTCTATGTATTAGATAGAGAAAAGCTCAGAGGTAAAAACCCTGAGCTTTTTTTTATTTTCAACTATTTTAAATCAAGATTAGGAAATAAATTTAGTAACCGCTGTTACGGACGCTAGGATGCCCAGAACAACAATAAATAAGTAGAGAGCCATAGGGCCCATCACTTGACGTTTAACCATTGTTAATGCAGCTCCTACAGCTAACCAAAGAACAAGCTTTATGTACACCCATGTAGGGAGTTGGCTCATAAAGCCTAAACGTGCCGCCAATCCAAAACCAGAAACTAAAAGAATCAACAAACCGATTCCGTGAAGGATCGAGAAGAACTTTTTCTTCGTGTTCGTTTTATCCTGCATCGTATAGAATATATATCCAGATAGTGAAGTGAACGTTATGATGAGGCCAGTATAGTGAAGAACTTTGTAAAACTCGTACGGCATAAGGGCGACTCCTTTTGTTTAGTCTTCTATATTTAGTTTTTTTAGAACGACGTTCAGTTTTTTTCTAATGTCGACGATATTGCCTAGAGTAGAAAGTGTTCTGAGTGCGTCTTTCAGGGGTTGTAACGGGTAGCCTCCATATTGTCCACCTTCATTGATATCGTTCGTAACTGTGGAGCGGCCGGCTAATATGACTCCGTCGGCTACGTGTAGTTGTGTTGAAACAACAGAGTTGCCGCCAGTGGTGAAGCGTTTTCCCAAATGAGTTGAGCCCGCGACAAAAAAACCAGCCGCGATTAAAGAGTTTTCACCAACGGTGCAATTGTGAGCAATGTGGCAGAGGTTGTCCAGTTTGGAACCAGCGCCGACAATAGTAGAGTCGATAGTCGCGCGATCGATACAACAGCTAGCGCCCATTTCGACGTGGTCACCGATTACGACATTTCCGATTTGGGGAACTTTGTAGTGACGATATTGATTGTCGGTGTAAAAACCAAAACCGTCGGAACCTATTGTCGTATGAGCATGAATATCGCATCGATTTCCGATTATACAATTGTGACCGACATAAACGTGCGCGTGAAGAATGGTTCCTTCGCCAATGGTAACATCATCTTCAATGACCGAGTTCGGTCCGATCGATGTTCCATCACCGATCTTAACATTCTTGCCGATAAATACATGGGCTCCGATATTTACGTTTTTTCCGATGGTAGCTTGATGTGATACGACCGCAGTTTGGTGGATTCCTTTAGGAAATTTTTTAGTTCCTTTGTCGAATAGAGGTAAAACTTGGGTCATCGTGAGTTTGATATTTTTTGTAGAAAAAATACTGATGTTTTTGGGAAGTTCAGTAGGCAGAATTTTTTCTAGTGCGATAATGGCACTAGCCGCGCCAGCCACAGCGGCCACCCATTGCTCTTTTGTCGAGACGAAAACTAAACTCGATTTTTTTATTTTCTCTGGGGTTGACACGCTATGAATAGGATCTGTGATGCTCCCGTGGACGTGTTTTAAGTCAGTGTCAGAAATATTCAGAAGATCTTCAGGTTTACTTACAGCCATGTTAAGTTTCCTTATCAATTTTGCATAGCAAAAAATAAATTTTAAAAGGTTACATTTTTCTGAAGTTAGTATAAGCCTGCAATAGGTAAAGACGCAACACAGGAGGATGCTGTTTATGGCCAAAAAAACCGCAAAAAAACAGCCACTTAAAGCCGTGGCGAAAGCCGCAGTTAAAACAGTAGCAAAGACAGTCGCTAAAGCCGCTAAGAAAATAGTTAAAAAAGCAACCGAGCCGGTAAAGGCTAAGGCTGTTAAGTCCGCTCCCAAAAAAGAGGAGAAGGTAGCTAAGGTTAAGTCCGCTGCTCCTGTGGCTAAGAAAGTTGAAGAGAAAAAAATAAAAGCAGCTGTAACTCCGGAAAAGCCGAAGGTTCCAGCGACTATATCAGCGAAAGGCAAAGTTAAGACTGTAAAAGAGGCAGTGGAAACTGAAGCTCAAGACACCGTAGCGGTCGAAGAAGTAGTTGCGGCTCCACAAAAAGCTGTGGTTGAAAAGCCTAAAAAGAAAACAGCGGCCCAAAAGAAAAAAGAAAAACTCGAAATTGATGCCAATGTTAAATGGGGCGATCTTTACGAGAAATACAAGCAACTAAAACCCTTAAATTACAGTATGAAAGACGTATTTGAGGCGAATCAACCCATTCAGCATAAAGTTTTAGGATGGGGATGGGTAATCTCTTCTGAAAACGATCGTTTAGAAGTATTATTCAAAGACGGTAAGAAAATTCTGATTAGTAACTACAAAACATAGCGAAAGGCCCTGGATTTGGGCACTTGGATGTAAAAAGGTAGTTGCCAAACCAGAGGAACTCTCCTAAAAATAAGTGAATGGCGAAAGACGATTTAGCGCAAGTAGATGGCAAAGTTGTAGATGCCCTAGCAGGGGGCATCTACAAAATATTATTGGATAATAATGTGGAAATTTCCGCAAAGTTATGCGGGAAAATGCGACGATTTAACATTAGAGTTGTTGTCGGCGACCGCGTTACAGTGGGCGTGTCTCCTTATGACCCTTCTCACGGCCTCATCATGTATCGACATAAATAAATAATTAAAATTCGAATCTTTATTGTAGGTGACTCATGGAACAGACCCTTCAGCTTTATTTTTCTAAATTTCATCCCGGACTCAGTGTAAAATCGATTCAAGCAGTTTTGGAACTTGCTGCCGAAGGCGCAACCGTTCCGTTTATTGCTCGTTACCGTAAGGAAAAAACAGGTAATTTGGATGAAGTCCAAATTCGTTCGATCGTTGAGGGTAATGAAACGTACCAAGAGATTGTAAAAAGAAAGGCGTTCTTAATTAAAGAAATCGCTGAGCAAAACAATTTAACGGACGAAATCAAGAAACGTATCGAAGTTTCTTGGGATCTTGGCGAGTTAGAAGAAATCTATCGCCCATTCAAAAAGAAAAAGAAAACCAAAGCGACCATCGCGCGCGAAGCTGGTTTGGAACCTTTGGCGCAGTGGATTTGGGATTTAGGCCACGGCACAATCAAAGATGAAATGACGATGGAGATGAAAGCTAAGCAATTCATCAATCCGGCTCAAAAAATCCAAACATATGAGGAAGCGCTTAAAGGTACACAAGATATCTTGGTGGAGAAAATCGCCAATGATGCTGATTTACGTGCTAAAGTTCAAAAAGACTACATGGATAATGGTAAAGTAGGGTCTAAAGCAGCTAAGGGTTTTAAACCTAATTCTAAATACGAAATGTATAAAGAATTTGAAGAACCAGTCAAAAGCCTTATGGAAACAAAGAGTTCTCATCGTTATATGGCAATGAGACGTGGATGGCAGGAAGAAGAATTATCGTTAAATGTCACTGGTAATGACGAACTATTGCTAAAACAATATGTTCAATTCGCGACAACAAATCCTGATAATCAAATTGGTGATTTCTTGGCCAACTGCGCGAAAGTGGCATTGAATGTTTATGTACTTCCGTCAGTAACAAATGAAGTTCATCGATTATTAAAAGATAAATCAGATTTAGATGGTATTAAAGTTTTCACTGAAAACGTAAGAAAGCTATTATTAGCGTCTCCGTTTGGTTCTAAGTGCGTACTTGGTATCGATCCGGGTTTGCGTACGGGTTGTAAAGTGGCGTTGATTGATAAAGGCGGAAACTTTATTTCCCACACGGTTATGCAAATCTTGGGTGAGGATGCTGAGGCAAAAGGTAAAAAACTTTTCTCTGAAGTTCTTAAGCAAATTCAAATCGATGCGGTAGCCGTAGGTAACGGAACAGCCGGTCGTCAGACGGAAACGTTTGTTCGTAAAATTTTAAAAGATTTAGGTAAAAATATTCCGGTAGTTTTGGTGAACGAATCAGGTGCCTCCGTATACTCGGCGTCTGATGTCGCTCGCCAAGAATTCCCGGATTTAGATTTAACAGTGAAGGGCGCCATCAGCATTGCTCGTCGTCTGCAAGATCCGTTGGCGGAACTTGTAAAAGTAGATCCAAAATCAATTGGTGTTGGTCAGTACCAACATGATGTGAATCAATCACAATTGAAAAAATCTTTGGATAGCGTTGTTGAATCGTGCGTGAATGCAGTGGGTGTAGACGTCAATACGGCGTCGGCGTCACTGTTGTCCCACGTTTCCGGTATCGGTCCTTCATTAGCTCAAAACATCGTTGAGCATAGAAAAACTAAAGGTCTATTCAGTGAGCGTGGCGAGATTTTAAAAGTCGCTAAGTTTAGCGCCAAAGTGTTTGAACAAGCAGCGGGTTTTTTAAGAATTCCATCGGGCAAAGTGTTTTTGGATTCAACTGGCATCCATCCAGAGCGTTATGCGGCCGTTAAGGATATGGCGCAAGACCTTGGCTTGCCGATTAGTGACTTAGTCGGTGAGGGTGCTAAGAAACTTCTTGAGCACAGAACAAAATGGGCCAAGTTAGTGGGTGAGTTTACATTTGATGATATTTATAAAGAGTTGGAAAAACCTGGCCGTGATCCACGAGATCCGTTCAAAGTGTTTCAGTTCCGTGATGATATTTTCGAAGTGAAAGATCTAAAAGAAGGTTACATTTGCCCAGGTATCGTGACGAACGTAACTAACTTTGGAGCTTTCGTCGATATCGGCGTTCATCAAGATGGATTGGTGCATATTTCTGAGTTGTCTCACAAATTTGTCGAAGATCCTCGTAAAGTGGTCAATCCAGGTGATCAAGTTCAAGTTATGGTTATCAAAGTGGACACTGAGAAAAACCAAATCGCTTTAAGTATGAAGCTTGAAGCGGCTCCTGCAGAGGATAGCAAGCGTGAAGCGCGTGCGCCTCGCCAAGATAACAGCCGTAGAGAAACGGGTGCGGGACCTAAATCGTTCCAAAAACCGGCTCATGGGTCGCAAGGTGGCGATAGAAATAGAAAAGACGGTGGTGGTGGGAATTTCCAAAAACCAGCGCAAAAACCATTTAATAACCCATTTGCTAATTTAGCGAACTTAAAAAAATAACGTAGGAGAGTACAATGATCACGAAAATTTCATCTAAGAAAAAAAGAAACAAAAGCTCACGCCACAAGGCGAAGCGCATCACTAAGAAAAAGAAAATGATCGGTCGCAAACAAAGAAAATAGTTTGTCGGTTAAAGTTAAAAATTAGATGCAAAAAGCCATGAGTTAATCATGGCTTTTTTGTTTTTAAGATTCCGTTTTACCGGTGCCAGGTTTGAAACGAGTTATAAAAAAATAATTAGCGATTTAAATCGATAATTTTGTCGGTAAGTTCTTGAAATCCTTTACCGGCTTCGTGTTGAGTAATGTACTTTGGTTTTGATTTTAACATTGGCAAGTACTGCTCAATATTTCTTACACCCACTCCGTTTTCAAAATAAGAAAACAAAGGTTCGTCATTTGGAGAATCGCCGGAATATAAGCATGAAGACTGAATCTGTTCTTCAGTCAATCCAAACTCGTTCATCAAAATAAATTTTGCAGTCGTTAGTTTGTCATACGTTCCAAACCAGCCGTTGACGTGTATACTGCTCAGCTTGGCTTGAGCACCATGTTTTTCAAAAATAGAAATAATATGCTGAGTTTGTTCCTTCGTTAGCGGCGGAATGTCTTCGCAGATATCGACAGCAAGATCGAACATACGGCAAAATTGATCGGACGAAATTTTGCTTTCAGGAATTTTCTGAAGTATTTCGTTTTTAATTAAATTTAATTTGTTGGTATTGGATTCAATATGTTCTGGTGACGATGCAAAATAGCGTTTCATCTGTTTGTTAATGTAGCGAAAAAAGAAAGCGCCGTTTTCACCGATGACCCCGTCTATAGGCCAGGTACGAGCCATCATTTCACACCAGCCAGCAGGACGGCCAGTAACAATAATTGTTTTGATATTGTAGTCTTTGAGTTTCCAAAGCGCAGAGTAACTTTCGCTGGGAACTCGGCCTTCGGTGGTAATGGTGTCATCAAGATCAGATAGAACAAATTTGATTTTGTTTTTTAATTCAGCAATTGGTTTTGGACTTGAGCTCATTTGTCCATGCTCTGCTTAAAGACAAAGGAGTTCAATCCTGGTCCTGTATTGGAAGCAAAGGGTCAAATTTAAGACTTGCGGTGTGAAGCGATCGTTTCTATTTTAAGTATTGGATTTGATTAATTTTTGACAAAAAGGAATAACGAGAAATGCCCTCAGGAAAAAAGCTCGTAGTAGTTGAGTCACCGACCAAAGCAAAAACTATTCGGAAGTTCTTGGGCAAAGAATTCATCGTTGAATCTTGCATGGGTCATATTCGCGACCTACCTCAATCCGCAAAAGATATCCCCGAAAAATTTAAAAAAGAAAAATGGGCGCAGTTAGGTGTTAACGTCGACAAAAACTTCGAACCTCTTTATTGTATTCCTAAAGATAAAGTTAAGGTCGTAAAGAATCTGAAAGATAAATTAGCAGAAGTCGACGAAGTTTACCTAGCGACGGACGAGGATCGCGAAGGGGAAAGTATTTCTTGGCACTTAGTTGAAGTGCTGCATCCAAAAGTTCCAACAAAACGGATGGTCTTTAACGAGATCACAAAAGAAGCGATTTTAAAATCTTTAAAAGACACTCGTGAAATTGATTACAACTTGGTTCGAGCGCAAGAGGCTCGTCGTGTGCTGGATCGTTTGGTGGGGTATACGATTTCTCCGTTGTTATGGAAGAAGGTTGCCTACGGATTGTCAGCAGGCCGTGTGCAATCGGTGGCTGTGCGTTTAATCGTTGAACGTGAGTTAGATCGTATTAAATTTAAAAAAGCCGAATATTGGGGTGTTAAAACTGATTTGTTAAAATCAAATATCCAGTTCGAGTCTCGTTTGCTTGAAACTCAAGGTAAGCGCATCGCGATCGGTAAAGATTTTGATGGCAACACGGGTCAGTTAATCGGTGAAAAGAATATTTTCTTACTTAATAAAAATGAATCTGAACGAATCGTTGCTGAAATTAAAACTAAGCCATGGAATGTTCAAGAGGTTGAAGAAAAACCCGTTAATCGTCGTCCATCGGCGCCTTTTATTACATCGACTTTGCAGCAGGAATCGAATCGTAAATTAGGTTTGTCGTCTCGAGAAACCATGCAGACCGCACAGAAATTGTACGAGCAAGGTTTCATCACGTATATGAGAACAGACTCGACATTTTTATCTCAGGAAGCCATTTCCGCAGCTCGGGCATGTATTACTAAAAAATACGGTAAAGATTATCTTCCCGATCAGCCTCGTAATTACGAAGGTAAAAAAGCTAAAGGCGCACAAGAAGCCCATGAGGCAATTCGTCCGGCAGGTCAACAATTCGTCGATCCAGATGAAACGGGATTGTCGGGTGTTCAGTTAAAGCTGTATGAGCTAATCTGGATGCGTACGATGGCATCGCAAATGGTTGACAGTCGTCAAAAGCAAGTGGCTGTAAAAATCAAAGCCGGTGATCATATATTCACGTCATCTGGTATGACGATTGAATTCCCAGGCTTTTTGCGTGCCTATGTTGAAGGTAGTGATGATCCAGAAGCAGAACTGTCAGATCGTGAAGTTCGTCTACCAGCTTTAAAAGTTGGTGATAGCGTCGAAGCAAAAAATATCGAATCAACGCAACATGAAACTAAACCACCAGCACGTTATACCGAGGCGAGTTTAGTTCAAACGATGGAAAAAGAAGGCATCGGCCGTCCATCGACCTATGCGAGTGTTATTGGTACTATCATTGACCGTGGTTACGTTAAGAAACAAGCGAATGCGTTGTTCCCAACGTTTACAGCGATGGTAGTTTCTAAACTGTTGAAAAATTATTTCCCAGAATACGTAGATCTTGGGTTCACTTCTGGTATGGAGCAGTCTCTAGATAACATCGCGGAAGGTGATTTGGATTGGGAAAAGTACTTGAAGCAAATCTATTTCGGTAAAACGGGATTGAAGACTCAAGTAGAAGCTCAGGAAGAAAAAATCGATCCCGATGAAGCGCGGACTTTAAAACTGATGGGCCTTGATAAGTACACATTCCACGTGGGGCGTTATGGCGCTTACCTAACCGGAAAACGTGATGGTGAAGACGTGTCAGCGTCGTTACCGGAAAACGAATCCCCAGCCGATATCACGGCAGAAATGGTTGAGAAATTAATCGATCAGAAAATTAACGGTGCGGATAGTTTAGGTAAGGACCCGGCGACGGATAAACCTATTTATGTATTAAATGGTCGTTACGGTCCTTATGTTCAGTTGGGTGAAATTTCGGACGAAGAAGATAAACCAAAACGAGCGTCCTTGCCCCCAGGTATTTTGCCAGAGAACGTGACGTTAGAGTACGCTATTAATTTACTAACGTTGCCAAAAGATTTGGGAAATCATCCAGAAACTGGAAAATCTATCAAAGCGGGTTTGGGGCGGTTTGGTCCCTACATTGTTCACGAGGGTGATTTTAGATCCATCCCCAAAGGGACTGATTTATTTTCTGTAGATTTGAAACAAGCTTTAGAAATGTTAAGTCAGCCTAAGAAAGGTCGTGGCGCGAATCGCACGCCATTGAAAATCTTAGGTAAGCATCCGGTAACATCTGAAGATATTCAAATCTTCAATGGTCCATACGGTCCTTATTTCAAAGTCGGCAAGGTGAACATGTCGCTTCCAGAAGGAAGTAGCGTAGACACTGTGACATTTGATGATGCCGTTAAAGTTTTGGAAGAGAAAATTAAAGAAGGATCTGCAGCTAAGAAAGCTAAAAAAATCACGGCAAAGAAAAAGCCTGCCGAGAAAAAAGTGAAAGCGGCCAAAGAGCCTCCAGAAGCGGAAGTTAAAGCTAAAACGACTGCGGATAAAAAAACTAAGGTGATGTTAAGGAAAAAATAGAAAAAAAGCGTCTCACGGGACTCTTTTTTTATTTGGTCTTCATTAAAAATAATTAAGAACCTTGGCACCATGTTTTAGGTACGAATACTTTTCTCACTTGAATTGGGCTTGATGCCGTTAGAATTGGTTTTCTTTTAACTCTAGAAATTTCTTTCGCTTTCTTTTCATTTACCCAACCAAATTTTTTAGATTTACGAACGGATTCGTTAAAGAAGCATTGCTTTGTCTTTTTATCGACCATTAAGCGCTTTTGATTTGGTTGAAGTGCAAAGGCGGAAGATGTGGCCAATAGCGCAGAAAAAACCAATAGGAACAGTTTGTTTAGATTCATAAATACCTCACATAGGGAATAGATTTCAATATAGGGACCAAAAGGACTTTGTGTTTGGAATCTGGGGGTGTTGTTAAATCGAATTAAATCGTCTCATATCGAGAATTGAAATTTTTCCCTGTAAAGACTTTAGACAGTCACGCAAAT
>DDVI01000023.1 GCA_002345205.1 Bdellovibrionaceae bacterium UBA2316
TTGAACGAACGAATCCATTGCAGCTTTGATGCTTAATCTGCCGATTGATTAAAATTTTAAGAGACGTTCTTGTAAAACACGTCTCTGCAAGAGAAATAACACCTCAGATGACAGTCGAAGCTTTTTCTAATTTTCTCGATCTGATCGACCCAATGAAGATATTATTATCCAAAGAAGACTTAAATAAAATCGGCTATCCCACACCCTCGCTGTATGGAGAAATTCAATACAACTTAGTCATGAATGGCCAGGTGAGCCCGCCTCACGAGTTTTTATTACGTCAAGTTAACGACCGGTTAGACGCCTACGTACGAAAATTTGTACACAATGAAGTGTTCCGAGACATAGTTATTGAACGCGCGAAAACTATCATGAAGACAGGTTTAACATTTCCGTCTGATCGTCCTTTTGGAAAAAAGGAAATCGAAGGCCGAGTAGTCGATTTTTTAGCTGTCCAAATGATTCGAGTTACCCAAACGATTCAAAAGACATATTCTCCAAATTTTGAAAAGTCAGATCTAGGGCCCTTTCTTAGAACTATGCGAGAAAAAATTGAAGCTACACACCAGGATTTAGCTGCAAACAATATTGAAAAATTAGTCGCAAAATCTTATCTAAATACGTTTGATCGACATACGGATGTATTTCTTTCCCGTGAACAAAAACAAAACACTACGTTTCAAGGGAATGGCTCTAAAACTAAGTTCGGTACCGTAAGCCAATTATCCCGAGAGGGATTTAGAATTTCTAATATTATTAAAGGTAGCGCCGCCGACAAAGCCGGACTTCTTGAAAATGATATTTTAGTTGCCTACGAAGTCGGTTTCAACTCGGGGCTGTGGAAATCGTATAGAAACTTAACTTTAGAAGAATATGGTAACAGCCTCAATGGCGAGCCTGGCACTCAGCTTCGAGTCCGGGTTCAAAGAAACAATTCTGAATTCGAAACGATCGTCACGCGCGAAGTTATGAGCTATTCCAAATTCAACGTTCCTACTCCTGAAATAAGAAATTCTCCTTCTGGACCGATGCTGGGTATAAAACTCACTGAATTTTCAAAAGACGCAGCCGCAATTATAAAAGAAGAAATAAGTCGAAATCTTTCGAACAATTTGAAAGGCATCCTGCTTGACCTTCGGGGAAATCGCGGCGGATTGACCACGGAGTTAAGTGATTTATTACAACTTTTCGTAAGTCGACCAAATTCAATGTATACAAAATCCGGTGGTCAAGTTACAGTTCATCGTCCCGACATTTTGGATTGAGCCATTTGGGATGGGCCATTAGTAATTCTTGTAGATCAAGGCAGTGCGAGTGCAGCCGAAGCTCTGTCTGCGGCACTAAAAAGTTATAAACGTGCGGTTGTTATCGGTGGCCCACATACCTATGGAAAGGGATCGATGCAAGAGTATGCGACCATCGGAGACACTACATATAAATACACTACTACTTTCTATTACTCTCCGAACGGATTGCCAATTCAATGGCGAGGAGTAGAGGCCGACATACCGTTACCGATTACGCATCGACAACCCTTAGAGCGTGATGAAAGAAACTCACTCAACCCAAAACCACTCGCGAGTGGCATCCCACAGGCCCCACCATTAATTACGAATTTGGAAGCCATTACGGCGGTATTAAAAGCTAAATCGACCGAGCGACTAAACCGCCAGAACATCGGCAAGACACCACAGGAAATTTATTCACAGAATTACGAAGAAGCCTATCGAATTTTGGCCGACTGGGTAGAAATAGACCCCACCGGTAATGGCGGCTGGTAAAAGCACTTGATACTATACCTTCCCTGAACTAATCTGCGGAGCCAATGGGAGGTTTTTATGAAAAAACTTATTATGACTTCTTTGTTACTTACATCAATTAGCCAAGCTGATATCATCCGTTGCAATTTTACTGAACCATTCGTCAAATCGGTCTACAGCATGACTCAATCGACTTTATCATACGAAAATTCGGAAGGAAAAAAGAAAACCATTAGAAATGTATCCTTCCAAATTAAATCGGCTGGTGTATTTGAACTCGTAGCTAAAAACGGTACTGTTCTTCAAAAACTTACTCTAAATCATCAAGGCTCTGATGGCATGAGTGATCGGCTGTATCCTTATGATGCCAAAGACAATAGTCAAATAACTCATCAGGGTTACGGTGGCTGTTCATCGAACTACCTGAAATAATACTTCCTAAATAAAAAAACGAATCCAACAACTAATGATTAGTTAGGCGCACCTCTTGTCTATTTGAAAAGCAATCAAACTGTGCACAAGATTGTGTCTGATCCCAAACGAAGTTATCGATACAGCGAAACGTGCCTCAACCTGCGGGACGCACGCGAAAGCCTTAATGGACATTTATATCATATGCTAGTGACGAACCGACGCGGAGGGTCCTTCTTTTTGAATGGATGGATGCAGAAACCCGCCTTTGATTTTATTTTTTACAGCGAGGTAGTTTTCACCTAAACGGATCAAGTCAGCCGCGCCTGCTTCTTTCTTTAATTCAGGGAACATTTCAGTTTCTTCTTCTTTAATGTGGTGCTCAACAAGTTCGGCCAAAACTTTAGCTTTCGCAGACCAAAGATCTTTATCAACAGATTGCTTAACATCTTTAACCATTTGCTCTGCCAAAGCATGCTCAACGTCCCCTTCAAACGCATCTTCCCGCATATCGATTTCTGTTTTTTCAAATGCGTATAGAACGGATTCTTCGGCTTTTGCGTGTATCAATAGTAGAGGCACAAATTCATTAAAAGCCGCTCTGCGGGAGCTTAAATTTATTTCAGAATTTTTCAAAATTTCTATGCAACGCTTTAAAGGTTTGTGATCATCAAGAATCATCTGAATTATATCGTGATGCTTTCCTGAGTCCAATTGATTTGCCTCTATATTCATTTTATGAGTTTCCTCAGCTGCCAATTTTGCAGGAGTCGTCTTTTTTGATAGTGTCTTTTTATTTGAAACTGTTTTTTTAATTGTTGTTGATGTACTTTTCTTCATTGAAACCTCCGTTATTTAACTTATTAGATCTATTTCTGTCAGCAAGAAGGGTGCCGCAAATTTGCCAGTTGAAAGTGAACCGACAAAGTACAATCGAAATAAAAAGTATCATTAGCGGGGAGAATTTCCCCTACCCTGAAAATTTGGGACATGTACAGAGCCTATGGACCGCTAAATTCAAAAATCAATTTAGTTTATTGACACACAAAATCGGAACAAAAATATTTGATAAGAAAGCCTATTTTATTTACGGTTAAAGCACATGTCGACACGTTTAAAAATCAATATTGGATTCGCCTTGGCTTGCGTAGTGATTTGCTTTGCTACGATTAGCTCCAACATTAATACCTCTGAGTTTATCAACGAAAGTCGTTGGATGACCCATACTTTAGAAGTGCGGGGGTTAGTTGAAAAACTTTCCAATCACTTTGTAACGGCCCAAAACAATATCCGTGGTTATCACATCAGTGAACAAACTTACTATTTAGACTTATATAATATCGCAAAGAAATCACTCCTGGAAAGTCTACTCGCCCTCAAAGGTTTGACAAAGAACAATCCCACTCAGCAAAAGAATCTAGATCTCATTGAACCAGCTATTCATGAAAAAATAATTGCGTGGGACAACTCTTTAGAACTAAGAAAAAAATTTGGTTTTGAAGGCATTCGCAAGCGTGCCCAATCCTCAGAAGCCAAGAGCGCAGATCAGGCCTTTTTTCATGCACTTGATGCCCTTATAAGTGAAGAAAACAGGCTCCTTGCCATGCGTACCCATGAAACCTTCACACAGGGTCGTAACACTCAAATTATAATTGGGACCGCTGGTTTTCTAGCGTGCCTGTTAATTATCGTTGCGGCTTTCCTTGTATATCGTGATAGTCGTCGACGCGAGCTCGCTGAAGAAAACATTGACCGTTTCTTTACGCTCTCATTGGACCTTTTGTGTATTTCAGGAATGGACGGATATTTTAAAAGACTCAGTCCCTCTTTTTCTGAGTCACTTGGATACTCTTTGGAAGAGCTGTACACAACCCCCATTCTTGACTTAATTCACCCTGATGATGTCGAAAAAACAAGTGCTGAAATAGAAAGACAATCAAAAGGCAACAAAGTCTTGTCATTTGAAAATCGCTTTAGATGCAAAGACGGCACCTACAAAATCTTTTCTTGGAAATCCGTTCCCGTAGATAATTTTATGTATGCGGTGGCTCGCGATGTTACCCACCAGAAAAAGTTTGAATCCGAACTAATGGAGGCTCGAGAAGCCGCTCAGAAAGCCGCAATGGCCAAAAGTTCTTTTCTTGCAAATATGAGTCATGAAATCCGTACTCCATTGAACGGAGTTGTTGGAATGACAGGTATCATTGCTAGGACAAATTTGGATCCTGATCAAAAAAAATTCGTGGACGCAATACGAACCTCAGCGACTAGTTTACTCAAAATTGTAAATGAAATTTTGGACTTCTCAAAGATAGAAGCGGGACAAGTTAACCTTGAAATTATTGATTTTGAGCTAAGTCATATGATCGAAGAACATATTAGCTTAACTGGTGTATTGGCTCACAATAAAGGTATTCTTTTAGAAACAGACATTGATCCTTCGATCCCACCTGTTCTTCGTGGAGATTCTGCAAAAATCAATCAGATACTTCTAAACTTTGTCAGTAATTCCCTTAAGTTTACCAAAGAAGGCCGTATTGTCATTTCGGCAGAAAATCTGTCACTTTCGCCAAGTCACTGCAAAGTCAAAATCAGCGTAAAAGACACGGGAATTGGTATAGATCCAGCGCAAGTACCAGCCCTGTTCCAACCATTCGTTCAGGCAGACAATTCAACGGCTCGACGTTTTGGTGGCACTGGTTTAGGCCTTTCCATTTGCAAACGATTTGCAGAAGTTATGCAGGGTGAAATCGGTGTAGATACAGCCCCAGAGCAAGGCTCAACTTTTTATGTCATTCTAACCCTTGGCGTTTCCGAGCTTAAGTCTCTAAATGGATACGCGATTCCAAAGCCAAAAGCGTCTTTATCCGAGCGAAACTCGGGTCAAAAAGATATCGCACATAGAAAAAATATCAGGATTTTAATTGCTGAAGATAACCGAATGAATCAACTTATTGTGATGAATATGATGGCCATCTTAGGATATACTGCCGTCCTAGCCGACAATGGTGAAGATGCTCTTAGACTCTTTTCCGAATCAAAATTCTCTTTAATTCTGATGGATCAGCATATGCCTATCATGGACGGTGTCCAGGCAAGCACAGAAATTCGCAAACGCGAAAAAGAAACTAATTCCGATAAACGCATTCCAATTATTGCTTTTACAGCAACCGTAATTCAGGATGATCAAAAAAATCAATTCAAAGATCTAATGGATGACTTCTTGTTAAAACCAGTCTCACTAGAAGCACTTGAAAGTATGCTTATGAAATGGGAAGAGCTACTCTAAAGGCTGGGTTCCCACTTGCTTGGCTGCTTGCCCATTTCGCGTCAAGGAAATCATTTTCCGTCGTGAATCGCGCGGATCATTAGCCACGAAAACAAAATTCACTTCCACAACTAAATCCAACCATTTTTTACAAACTTGAATTGCGTCTTCAACAGATTTAGGTCCATCACTGACAACTTCAGAATTGTGATTACCAATCAAAAATTGTGCTTTAAAAGGTACTCGTTTCCTCATATGGTTTTTTATTCCTATATCGATCCAAAACCCGAACATAACATACAAAAGAATCGGGCAAAAGAGCAGCATGTCATGCTTGCTATCTGGTCCCTTTTCCTAATTTTCTTTTTCCAAAACTGCGAATAAAATTTGCTCGATCAAAGCATCTCTAAATTCTTTATCGGCTAATGTAATCTGATAAAACTTTTTAGTACTTACGGATGCTCTCATTAAATCAAGAAAAGGACACAAAATCTGAATCGCAATAATACGATCGTTTTCTGTCGAGTTACGTAAATACCCTGCCAATCGTCCTCTATTTATAAACTGAGTGAACATTTCCCAGGTTTTAAAAAAGGTTTGGGAAAACACTCGCTCTGCGCCTTCTTGCTGCTTTTCTAATTCTTCTAAAAAAAGTCGAATTAGCAATGGATTATCTAAGTATAGTTTTACGGTGCCGTTTAAAAAACCCCTAAGCCTAATTTCGAAATCTTGGCGAGATTCAAATTTACCGAGCAATGCTTCGACTCGTTCAAGTTGTCCTTTGGTTAACTCTTCTAATGCAGCGACCAAAAGACCCTCTTTTCCTGAGAAATAATAAGATATGAGGCTAATATTTAACTTAGCCTGACTGCAAATTTCCCGAACGGAAACAGCATGGAATCCTTTCTTTGAGAAAAGTTCCACGGCCGTTTCGATAAGTTTTTTTCTCGAATCAACATTGGCACCTTTAGGAATTGCCGCTTCATTATTTTGAGATTTCACTGAGTTCTTCCTTTTCGATGGTTACTGTTTTTAATTTTAGTTCTGAGGCTTCCACTTGCTTCATTAGCTTTTCAATACCTGCCAATTTATGCGCTTTCTTCAAGCTCCAGCGACGGAAACGTTCAATGTAAGAAAAGGCAGCAGGGACGACTACTAAAGTTAAAAGTGTGGATGAAATCAATCCACCAATGACCGCAACACCCATTGCCGTTCTTTGCTTAGACGCCTCATTTAAACCAATCGCGATTGGTAACATCCCTGCAATCAATGCTAAAGTCGTCATCAAGATCGGACGTAAACGCACACGACCAGCTTGAATTACGGCATCCGTCATACCCTTGCCTTCATCAAGCAATTGATTTGTATAGTCCACGAGAAGGATTGAGTTCTTCGTCGCCACCCCAAGAAGCATTATACAACCAATCATCGAGAACATATTCAGAGATTCCTTTGCAATCAGCAAAGCGTAAAAGGCGCCACACGCCGCGAGTGGCAACACAAGCAAAATTGTAATAGGCGTAACGAAAGATTCGTACAAGCTCGCCAGAACTAGGTAAATCAACAATACACCTAACAACACCGCGACGAGTGCACTTTGCATCAGTTCTTGGAAACTTTCGGCCTGACCAACGAATATATAACGCATGTCCGGTGGAAGTTTAATTTCTGACGACATAATACGTTTCACATCGTCCATCGCAGCACTCATACCCGGGCCTTTAGGATTCACGTCGGCACCAATCTGCACATAACGGGCTCGATCTTGGCGGGTGATACTCGCAGGACCTGTCGCCGTTACTGGCTCGGCTACATTTTTCAAAAGCACTAGCGATTGATTCACGTTAGGAATGTAAACTTGGTTAAAGCTTGATTGCAAATCACGTTGATCCGGTTGCAAACGAACGCGAATATCATACTCTTCACCTTTTTGTCTAAATACCGCCGGTGTTGAACCTTCGACGAGTGTCCTAAGTTCCATACCCATTGAACTCGTTGCCACACCTAAACGCTCTGAACGTTGTTTATCAGGTACAACTTGGAATTCTGGTTTACCTGGGCGGTATCCAGTGTCTACGTCCAATAGCGCTGGATGATTTTTTAATTTAGCTAAAAGTTCATTCGAAACGTCTTCTAATTTCTTTAAGTCGGTACCAATGATATTAATAGTAAATGGACGCATGCCTCCACCCATCATATCTACGTCTTTTACGATAGGACGCGCATAGGCAAACTCTTTTAACTGACCGCGAACGCGCTCTTTGAAATCAGTCGTATTAATTTTACGTTGTTTGCTAGGAACCATATTCACAAAAAATGAAGCCACGTTCGATTGCCCGCTCTGACCACCCACGAACATAACGGATGTCAAAACTTCAGGGTTTTTCCGAAGGGCTGCATCAATCTTTCTTGCCTCTTCTGCCATTCCGTCTAAACTTGTTCCTGGTGGCATCTCGATGCTGATGGAAAATTCGCCGGTGTCTTGCGCTGGTAAAAATGTTTTTGAAACGTACTTCAAACTAAAAATACTGATTACGAAAATAACGAACGCACCAATTAAAATCATAAATGGACGTTTCAAAGAGGCACGAATGATATTTTCATATTTATCTTCCAAATACGTTTGAAAACGATCGAAGCCCTTTAATACGCGACCCATTGTACGAGCCCAAATACCAGACCCCTCGCCTGGCTTACCGTGTCCGCCACCACCAAAGTACGCAGACAGCATAGGTGCCATTGTAACAGCGTCAAACAAACTGATAACCATGGCAAAACAAATTGTTAATGCGAATTCTTTAAAGAACTGACCAACTACCCCTGACAAAAATCCCATCGGCGCGAATACCGAGATAACGGCTAATGTTGTCGCGACAACCGCCATCAAAACTTCCTTAGTTCCTTCCGATGCGGATTTTATGGGATCTTTGCCCATTTCAGAGTGACGGAAAATATTTTCGCGGACAACAATCGCGTCGTCGATTAGGAGCCCAACGGCCAAACTAAGCGCCAATAAACTCATGATGTTTATACTAAAACCCGCTAAACTCATTAAGAAGAATGCACCAATTAACGAGTTTGGTAACGCTAAACCAGTGATGAAAGTTGAACGACCACTGCCTAAGAAGAAGTACACCACGAGGATAGTTAACAACACCCCGATTATGATTGACTCTTCAACGTCCGCTAAATTCGCACGAATTGGATTCGCACCATCACGAACAGTGGTTAGTGTCGCATTAATTGAACTCGCTTTTAATGAATCATTAATTTTAGAAACACTTTTTTTAACTGCATCCGCAACCGCGACCGTGTTCGCACCGGATTGACGATACAACATCAGGAATACAGATTTTTCTCCGTTCAAGAATGCCTTAGATTTTTGATCTTCTACGGATTCCTTAACATCCCCTACTTCTTTGACTGTCACCGGGACATCGTTACCTAAAAAACTCACAACGACAGACTCGATATCCCTAATTGCTTGGAATTGGCCTAATGTTCGCATCACTGTTTCATTTTTTCCGCCTTCGTATTTACCAGCCGGAATATTTTGCCCAGACGCTGCGATACGATTGCTAACGGTTGTTGCAGATAGTTCATATTCTTTTAACTTCTTACGGTCTAACTCAACATGGATTTCGCGTTTACGACCACCAATGATTTCTACAAGACCCACCTGATTTACTTGTTCTAATCTTGGTTTAACTTGATATTCGGCCACGTCGTACAAATCGGCTTCGGATAAATTGGCAGATAATGATAAAATCAAGATGGGTTGGTCGGCTGGATCTAGCCTACGAACGATAGGCTCTTCAATGTCGGTTGGTAATTTACGTTTTGCCAATGACACTTTGTCGCGAATCTGTTGTTCTGCAT
The DNA here is from genome assembly GCA_002345205.1 of Bdellovibrionaceae bacterium UBA2316. GTDB lineage: Bacteria > Bdellovibrionota > Bdellovibrionia > Bdellovibrionales > Bdellovibrionaceae > UBA2316. The sequence continues at coordinate 9,319 of DDVI01000023.1, forward strand.
ATTTGATGTCGGTTTCTAAAGTAAACTCCGCAACGACGGTACTGACGCCTTCATTACTAGTAGAACGAAGAGTTTTGATACCTGTAACGGTACTCATTTCTTCTTCTAAAACTTTAGACACCAAAGTTTCAACTTCTTCTGGTCCCGCACCCGCATAGATGGTATTTACCATTACGATTGGAAACGTTACATTCGGAAACATATCCACTGGCATCTTTCTTAAAGACATCAATCCCACGACCAATAAAATAACTACGATGGCCGTAATAAAAACGGGACGTTTAATCGATAAATCAGCTAGGCTCATTGACCACCTCCGAATGTTTTTAACTGCGCATAGATATTAACCACGTCTGCTTGGGATCTTAAGCGCGCCAATTGTGCATTTGCATAATCTTGTTCAAACTGCAAAACCGTAAACGTCGTTGTTAAACCTTTAGTTTGACGACCACGTTCAAATTCCATTTTACTCCGTTGCGCTTTTTCCATCTTCTGCGCTAATTGATACCGCCCCATGCTGTCTTTAAATTGATTCGTTAAATCTTTCCACTGGCGCTCTTGCTCGAAAACTTTACGTTTATAGTTCAAATCCGCAGCCATTGCTTCTTTTCGATAACCCTGGCGAATGCTATCTACTGTTCCTAGGCTTAATGGAATATCAACGCGTAAACCGACAACATAATTAGGATGGTCGGACTTCATTCCCTCTTTTAACGCTTCATTAGAATCAGCATCACGGCCTGTCATACCATACGTTCCGTACAAACTTACGTTAGGTTTAATTTTCTCTTCGCCCAAGCGACTGCTGGCCTCGGCTAATGACTTTTGAAAAGCCGCAGCCTTAACGTCATCACGATACTGTTCGCGATTTGGAACTTCCAAACTTAGAAGAACTTTTTCATCTAATAGTGACACTTGCTCCATAACCACTTCAGAATCACCCCCCCTCATTGTATTAAAATTACGGCTAGCCGCACGTTCTTCATCCAATGCTGTTTGTAATTCTAAACTACGAGCCAAATAATTTGCTTCAGTTTGCAAAAAGTCAGATTGATTCCCTAAGTTTAACTTAGCTCGCTGACCACTCCACTGTTTCATCTTTTCCGCACGACCCAACGTTTCTTTAGTCGCGGCTACCGCTTCCCGAGCAATCGCTAAACGCCAGTACGCGCTTTCCGCTTGGGCTAAAAATTGCTTTTGCTTGTACGACTCGCCAAATTTATTAGCATTCAGTTGTGATGAAATTACATTTTGTGCAGCGACTGTTTCCGCACCTAACCAGTTACGTCCCAGGGATTGAGTCAGTTCAACAACGGGACCCGACGTATAATAGTTAGTTAAAGGAACAAACGCCGTATTAGCACCCGGCAACGCCATGTTGACATGATTATATAGAAGCTTTGCTTCCAAGCCAAAATCCGTAACTTGTTTTACACCTAATGAATAGGATGTCGACGCCATCTGGTCGCCTTGCAATGGTGAACCCGTTTCGCGTTTGTCATTTAGATATTGAGCCGTACCTAACAATGAGGGGCGTGTCGAAAGTTTTGGTTCGTCTGCCCGCTGTTCGCTGGCTTCGATTGTCTTTTCACTGGCCTGAAAGCCCTGATGACCTTTACGAACTTGATTTAAAAATTCATCGACTGTCATGCGCGCACCTTGAGCGTAAGCGCCCTCGACTTGACTCAAAGAAAAGACAAAAAGAAACCCCAATGTTCCTGCTTTTTTAAGTATTTTTGCTATTACATTTCCCATTGCTTACCACCATTATTTATGTAATTGTTTACTTACATGATTGAGTATCGGCGGATTATTCCGATTTATCAAGTAATTGTTTAATTGCAAAAGTATAGTTTTTAGACATACTGGAATAACGTAAGGATAAAATGCCTCAGAAGAAGACACTGACCCACCCAAAACGAGACCGCACCATTACTGAAGACAAACTTTTAAAAGCGGGAACGTCCGTGTTCTCAAGATATGGATATGATGCGGCTACGACTAAACTCATATCCGTAAAATCGGGCGTAAATGAATCTTTAATTATGCGCTATTTTGGGGGCAAGGAAGGTTTGCTTTTAGAAATATTACGCCGTTATTTCGAAGACAATCGCAAAATCCCACTCGACTACCCGCCTCAAGAAAATCTGAAAGATGAATTCAGACACTATCTAGAATTTGGACGCAACAATTCAAAAAAAAATAAAGAAATCGTACGCATCATGTTATTACGCGCGTCTTTAGACCCAAAGATTCGCGACAAAGTTCAGGCCATGTTGCCTGCTGATGGCGATCCAAAGTTTGTAGAACGTATTGATTTGCTAAAAACAAAAAAGAAAATACCCCAAGATTTAGATACTAAGTTTCTATCTTTAATTGGTTTTCAAAATTTTTGCTGCACGTTTATCTCGGGTTTCTTATTCGATGATAAAACTAATAAAGAAATTCAAGTCGCCCTCGACCTATTGGTTGATTTTACGTTAGACGGAATATTAAAAACGAAAGGCTAATTTTTGCGTTTAGAAACTTGAGGTGTTGATTTTTTTCGATTTCTTTTTTGTTGAGCTTCTTGCGCTTTTTCTTGCTTAAGCTGAATCGCTCGCACTTCCGCTTCTAATTTTAAATAACTTTCCCAACGGTCCTGCTCAAGACTCCCGTCTTCAATTGCACTTTTGATCGCACATCCGGGCTCCGTTCTATGTTTACAGTCACTAAATCGACAACGTCCAAATAACTCAACAACATCATTGAATTCCGCCTCGAGCCCCTGGGAATGGTCAGCAAGCGCCAGTTCACGCATCCCCGGAGTATCAATTACTAGCCCGCCAAATCGACTAACATATAAATTTCTGGATGTCGTAGTATGGCGCCCTCGCCCATCTTTTTCACGAATTTCCTGAGTTTTGATTTGCTCTCTTCCAATTAAAAAATTAACTAACGTCGACTTACCGACCCCAGACGACCCAATTATGACTGCCGTCTTACCCGTCTCTAAATACTCTTCAAAAAAGTCAGCCTCTTCAAACGAATCTTTCGACAGTGGATGAACTGGAATTCCCGGAAATAGCTCTTTTAAATCAGAAACGAATTCAGCCGTTTCTTCCGGATACAAATCAGATTTGGTTAACAATATTACTGGCGCTGTATCAGAATCAAGTGCGATCGCAAGATAACGTTCGATTCGACGTTCATTTAAGTCTTCATTAAGCGACGTCACTATAAATGTGTAATCCACGTTGGTGGATAGAATTTGCCCGTCAGAGGATTCCCCGATTTGCTTCCGATAAATCGTCGTCTTTCGCGGACAAATCTGATGAATGATAGCTTTGTCAGCATCCTCTAAAATCTCGATCAAAACCCAATCCCCAACGGCAGGGTAATCTTTGCGCATTTTAGCTTGATGTTTCATCTTTCCACTAATAGCCGCCCAGCAGGTCGCATCCTTGCCCCATTGAACCTTATAGAGCCCGCGCTCTTCACAAATAACTCGTGACGGAATACACATCTTTGTTTCTTCCGTCACAGGAGCCTGAGAAAAAAACTCGCTCCACCCATACTTAATTAAAAAATCTATGTCAGAACTTATACAGACTCCAATATTGCCACTATACCCATTCCACCTGCAGTACAGATAGAAATCAAGCCACGTTTTTTGCCACCTGATGACAATAACTTAGCAAGCGTACCCGTTATACGTGCGCCTGTTGCAGCAAAAGGATGTCCCAGCGCCACGCTACTTCCGACTTGATTAATTTTGTTTCGATCAAAGCGACCAATTGGCGCCGACCGACCTAAAACTTCACGGCAGTATTTTTCGTCTTCCATAGCCTTTAAGTTACACAGAACTTGACCAGCAAAGGCTTCATGTAATTCGAAATAATCAAAATCAGCTGGAGTCAGTTTATTTCGAGCAAACAATTGCGAAATTGCCTTTGTTGGCGCCATTAGCAAACCATCACCTTTTACGAAATTGATAGCAGCCACTTGCACGTCAACTAATTTAGCCAATGGTTTTGCTCCGACTTTATCCGCACCGATTCTATTACCGACAAGAACCGCAGCGGCACCATCAGTCAATGGCGAACTATTACCTGCAGTCAAAGTCCCTGTTTTAGGATCAAATGCCGGTTTCAGCTTCGCCAATTTTTCCAAAGAGGTATCGCCACGTAACGTTCCATCACGTTTTAAACCATGGAATGGCGTTACTAAATCATCATAGAAACCGTTATCATAAGCCTTGGCTCCATTTTTATGGCTTGCTAATGCGAATTCATCTTGCTCCTGACGTGTGATTTCCCATTCCTTAACCATCAATTCACAGTGCTCACCCATCGACATTAATGTGCGAGGCTCATTTACACTTGGAACCGCTGGCTTAAGCGCACCCAAACTCATTTTCGCTAATGCCTGAACTTGCTCGCCAAATGTTTTGGCTTTATTTAAATCCAGTAACACCTGCTGAAAGGTTTTAGAAACCTCAATTGGCAAATCACTATTTGTATCAACACCGCCAGCAATGCCGATATCAATTGCCCCCGCGTGAGCCTTTAAACCAATTTGCCATACATTTTCAAGTCCTGTTCCACACGCACGTTGAACATTATATGCCGGGGAATGCGGGTGAATTTTGGTTGATAACAAAACCTCTCGAGCCAAATTAAAATCAGACGAACTATTCATAACCGCCCCGATCGCGGTATCATCAATTAATTTACCTTCTAAATGATAGCGATCCACAAGTCCTTCCAAGGCCGCAACCATCAAGTCTTTGCGACTAACAGCGGAATACGTCGTTTGACTTTTTGCAAACGGAATACGGGAACTCCCCAGTATATACACATCATTATTGTTTGTTTTCATATTTTACTCCCTCTCTAGAAATAGTTAATAACATTTTTTTTGCTGTTCTGATCATATCTATTTTCACATCGTCATTCTTCATTGACCGCGCCATCACCAACGTGCCAACCATGGACGAAAAAATAAACTTGGCGTACTTCAGCCGTTCATCAGCGCGCTTATGAGGCAACCCGCTTGACATAACTGTAAATATAATCTGCATCTTTTCTTCAATCATTTCACGAACTGATGGCTTCAGTCTATGCAGATCTGAACCTAATGCTACAAACACACACCCACGTTCGACAGCATCAATATGTCTTTCATCTAAGTAATACTCAACAAACTTGGCTACAGTCTGGGAACCATATTTTTTATATTGCTCCGAATGCTGCGCAATCAGCCGGTCAAGCTCCCTTAGGATCACTTGCGCAAACAAATCATCTTTAGATTTAAAATGACTATACAGAGCACCCGACGTTAAACCTAAACGTTTCATTATCTTATCAACAGGTGCCGCATTTTGGCCCCAGACTTTTAAGCTTGCTAGGGTTTCGACTAAAATCTTTTCTTTGATCTGGGCTTTTTCTTCCTGGCTTACCCGCATGGCGCGATCCTTTATATTAATAACGATCGTTATTAATATCGGTCGCGGTTCAACTTTTGTCAATACACCAAAATGAGAATCTATTTAGAGCATTTACTAAACATGGTCTTTAATCACGCCCGATACCCAATCCATGAAGACTTGCGCAGGTTTAGCCAAATTTCGACAATGAGCATAGATCAGAGACACAGGCATCAGATCAACGAATTGAGGCATAAGGCCCAATGTTTTATAATTTTAATATTTTGATACACACGATCTAGTGTCGTGTGGGATTTCTTAGATCTTTTGGATAACCAAAAAGTTGTTTGCGACTACGCCAGCAGAACACTTGACGACGCCTCGCCACTTTGTTTTCACTTTCTATAGCGTCCAAAGCTTTTTTAATTTTTTCTTTTTCATTTACATTTTTTTTGTGCTTAGTGACGTCCTTGTTCATCATTACCTCACATTTTGTATAAATACGATTTAGCTAATTTTTAAACTAGCAACATTAACGCCATTTCAAAAAATCTTTAATTCATTTCGATTGAATATCTGTGCTTACCATTAAGCATTTGAGGCAGAATGAATCGCGTCTGTCAGAAGCCGGGGCAAATAGTAACGTGTATATTTCTGTACTTAAATATACATACGCTCAGACTTGATTCCACCTGGCACTTGCTTTGCTTTTACTTTGTTTCAACTACGATCTGCGGTGCTCACCAACAGACCCAGTTGCTTTAAGAACTCTTTATTCTAGTATCCCTCCCCTCAAGGTTGGTGAGTTTTTGCACTCCCAGCCTTTCTCTAAAATTTCTCTCGGGACTATTTTTTTGATATCGAAAAAGATTGAGATCCTGAGAGGAATTTCTCTTTTTTTGTAATCAAGGCAAGCTTCTTGCTTTTCGTTTCTTTAAGTATTTAAAAAGGAGACATCATGAATAAATTTAGCTCTGTTTTTGGCATTTATAAAACACGAAATGAAACGCAAGAAACCATGGACTCGCTTGCGGACGAAGGATTTGACTCATCAAAAATTTCGCTACTGTTTCCAGAAAACGCTAGCCCTCAAAATAATTTAGTCACGACAACCTCAAATTTATTACGCGGTCAAACTATCAATCAAAATTTGGATCTGATGGAGGATGCCAGGACCGTTCACATACCTGGCTATGGTCCTTTAATTGCTGCCGGTCCCGCAATGGAATTTCTAAACCAAATTTCACATAGAGAGGCCGGCTGGATGGCAAATACTATGATACAACAAGGTATTCCAGAATACGAAGCCAGACGATATGAAAAAAATGTTGATGAAGGGGTTTTTTTGTTGGCTGTCGAATGTGCGAGTTTTGAAAAGCAACAAATAGCGCAGAAAATTTTATCCGAACGAGGCGCTCGCTATATCGCGTTTACATCCGACATAAATCTAGACGAGGAAACTCAAGGACTATGGATCGCTTCTCCTAACATTAACAAAGAAAACCCTACAGACTCCAAATTCTTTCAAACCTAACTCGGTTTAAATCAAAAAAAAACTCCGCTTCAGATTTCTGAAGCGGAGCAAAGTTTTATTTGAGAATTATATTTCTATTAAGCTTGTTCTTTAGGCGTAAAGAACAATTTAAAGTTTCTCCAAAATGGCGCCACAGTGGCTTTCACTCTATCAAACCATGTCTGACAAAGAACACCATTAATGATCACGACATTATCGCAATTGCCATTCAAACAACCACCTTCATACTCCCAAGTGTTAATTTGAAACAGAGTAGGAACTCTGAAGGAGTTCGGAAAAAATCTATGTCTTAGCCTATCTCTATTTGATGAATTAATTTTTCTCATATGAACCTCCTTATACGACCTTTTTATTTGCGGCGATATCGCGCGCTCGATATAGTTTTAAAATGTCAATCGCCCGCTGTTTCCACTTTGAATTATCGACATGGATGGCAACCAACATCGTCCCACCGCGAATCGATTTTTCACATAAGCGGGCTACGTACTCTGGCACACCTAAACCTGTGATTGCTCCGGCTAAAGCCCCCGCAAAAACTCCGACAGTCATCGCTACCGAAAATACCATCCACGGCGCCCGTTGTGCGACGAGTTCTGCGCCTGGAACATTAACCCAACCATTGAGTCCCGCCCAACCATAGAGTGCGCCTATTATAGTTCCAGCGATTCCACCTAATACTGAATATCTATAAGCCATCGTCTCTTTAGCAAATGCAAGTTCAGCGCGACCGTCTGTAACTGGCATTACAACGGAAACGTCTGATTTTCTAAAACCGCGTTCTTCTAGAGCTTCCACTACGTGATCTAAATCAGTTTTAGTTTTTAAAATGGCAGTGACGGCCTCACCCGAATCTGCGAATTGCACTTCTCTTGCTGTGTCGTCAGTCATAATATCCTCCCGAAGAAACTTATATCTGTCGTGTATTTTTCTTCTGTTGTTACCTATCAATATTGGCTACTCGCCAATATGTAGAAGAATAATAAATGCAATGGTAAAGCCAGCCAGGTTAATCTAAACCGCAGTTCATAATTTAGATTGGGGCAGTTTTATTAAAAGAATCAGGAAATTTTCCACAAAATTGTGACATGACGTAAATTTCCCCCTTTCCCATCGCGCATGACACGACTTGCCGAGGAATATTGGTACGGATGTTGCTCTTTAACATCCGTATGTCGACAGATGCGTGTGGAAAATTGTGAGCAAAGACAAAAACCTTTGGTTTCCGTTGAAATACGAAAGAAATGGCAGATTTAATTAACTTTATGGGGTCTTCAATGGGGCAAAAAGCAACATTCCATTGTGGCAAAACGCCCCATATGCTAGTAAAAGGGGATGAGCAGAATGAAAGCAAGAATCGCACTTATAGATGACGACCGTGATACGTTAAAACTATTGAGCAACTTCTTCGAGAATCTAGATTATACTACTTTTCTATATGAGGATGCTTTGAAGGCATTTGAAGATATTTCGAATAACAAACTGAACTGTGATGTTATTGTTACTGACTTTAGCCTTCCAAATATTACCGGTATCGAGTTCACTAAGCGAATGAAAACTTTGGGAAATCAAATTCCAATCATTCTAATTACAGCAAACAGAAAAGTAGAAGTCGCTGTTGAAGCGATTCATGCGGGTGCTTACGACTTTGTAGTAAAACCAATCCACTTCCCACAATTATTAGTATCAGTCGAACGCGCTTTACACCTACTTCGTGTAGAACAAGACAACCAAACATTAAAGACAGTTGTTAAGCTTCAAGAAGGCTCTACAAGTCTTGAAGGCGTAATTGGAAAAAGCCCAGGTATCAAGCATGCGCTGGATCTAGCTCGTAGAGTATCTCAGTCAAGTTCGAACGTTTTAATTTCTGGTGAAAGCGGAACCGGTAAAGAAATTATCGCAAAAACTATTCACGTATTAGGCCCTCGCAAAAAACTTCCATTTGTTGCAATCAACTGCGCTTCTATTCCTGAAAACTTACTTGAATCTGAGTTATTTGGTCACGCAAAAGGATCATTCACTGGCGCTTCTGAAAAGAAAATCGGACTATTTGAAGAAGCGGATGGTGGAACTTTATTCCTTGATGAAATTGGAGACTTAAACCTTTCCCTACAAGCCAAGTTACTTCGTGTTCTTCAAGAAAGAAAAATTAGACGTATTGGTGAAAACCAATACCGTCCGATTCGCGCGCGTATCGTATGCGCGACTCATAAAAACCTAAGAGAAGAAGTTGAAAAGAAAAACTTCCGCGAAGATTTGTTTTTTCGCTTAAACGTAATCCCTATATGGATTCCCCCTTTATTACCAAGACTGCAGCATAGATTGACTGTTTAAGCTGCGTACTTGACTTTTTCCGCTTGGAAAAAATTCTTTATTTTCTCTGGATTTTTCTGATTCTTTTTTAAATAAGATCGAAGCTCTATAACCATTTCATCTTGATCCTGC
>DDVI01000136.1:0-11373 GCA_002345205.1 Bdellovibrionaceae bacterium UBA2316
ATGCTGCGGCCTGATTAATATATCCGACCTCATCTTAGGGTCGTTTTCTCCTCTCACAATTAAATTTTCTAAATCGCTTTTAAAAATTTCATGAGTTTGTAGACCGAGCGGCGTCTGAACCTCAACTTTTTCTTTGGCCTCTTTTGATTTTTCAACAAATCCAGCTTTTTTCAATTGTAGCTCCTTCATCTGATCCACAATCGCCTGCATATCCATATCGGCTGGTAACCTACTTAATCTTTCCGCCAACACCGTGATCTGCCGCTCTAAAGCTCCAATCTTTAAACCCAAATCACGAGCCTCATCAAAAGTTGATTTGTTTTCTGAAATAGATTTGGCCCGAGCTAATAAGTTTTCCGTAAACGCACGGTCTAAAATAAATTTCTTAACCTCGGACCAGACTGCGATTTCAAGTTTGTCGGCTGGAACTCTGCGCGGTGAATGTTTTAAAAGTTTTTCTTCCAGAACTGATTCGTTCTTTTTCGTCGCTAGGTGTTCGTAGTATCCAAACTTTTTCCCAGTATGGCTTGTAGCACTTGCGCCGGACATGCGCTCGCCGCATTCTTTACAAAATGTGATTCCTCAGAGCAAATAAGGATATTTATTTTCATGAGTTTTCCTACAGCTGCAATTTTCTTTCAATAATTTTTGAACTTTATTAAAAATATCTTTATCTACAATTGCAGGCCAGACGGCCTTGGTTTCTTCGACGCCAGTCTTCGTTGAAAAAACTCTGACACCAATATACGCCTTATTACTCAAGATACGGTACACATTTTCTAAACGTAAAAACTTTGCCCTAGGGCTTCCGCCACCACGAATTTCTTTTGGGCTTTCAACTTTATTTGAGGTCAGCCACTTACAAGTTGCAGCCAAAGTTTTTTCTTTTAAGTAAGTCTTAAAAATCAAATTCACAAGCTCGGCTTCTTCAGGGATCACCACCAATGTTCCAGATTTGTCGGGGCCAGCTTTATAGCCAAGGGGAATACTGCCGCCATTGTAAAGCCCGCGCTTTGCTCTGACTAAAAATGAATTTGAAACCCGTTCAGCTGTTTGCTTTCGCTCAAATTCTGCAATTGAGGCCATCAAATTTAAAACCATACTGCCAGCAGCTCCACTGGTGTCAAAATTTTCACGAATCGACATAAATTTGCAGTCATGCTCTTTTAAAAATTCTTGAAGTAGTTCAAAGTCTTTTGTTGATCTTGAAAACCTTGAAAGCTCTGTCACCAATACTAAATCAATTTCATGGTTTTCAATCGCTCGAAGCATTTTCTGAAATGCTGGGCGCTTCATGTCTTTTGCAGACACGCCGGGATCTGAAAACACAGCGGTGATTTCACCGAAGGGCTCAACCAAATTCTTAAGGTTCACGTATTCTTTGAGCCTTAATTCTTGGTTTTTAATGAACCCTTCAGGATTTTCAGCCTGCTCTTCGGTACTGACCCGCGTGTAAATCGCGATGCGAAAAATCTTCGATGAATTCAATTTATTACGTTGAGCATTAGATTTTTTCGATAAACGTGGATTCATTTGTCACAACTCCTTTTTGGCTGTGGCAACCGGGAGCTATGTATTTTCGCAGGTTCTAAAACTGGTGAGATCGGATATTTTTGTTTTACCAATAGATCCCAAAGTTCGGCAACTACGTTTGAATAATCTTGATCGGTTAACGCATGGAGTTTGCGTTTAATGGAATCACATTTCCAATAGGTACGCTTTGACATCTAACCCCCTTGATGGTGCCTGGTTGCGAAGCCAGAAGAGCTCATTTGAAGGAAATCGCATGCCGTCGACATTCATTCCTTTTTGGTATGACTTACCAAATCTGCAAATTTCGTCCCATTTTCAAAAAACATTACAAGTTGTGCAAGCCCTCTTCATGCACTAGGAAGTAAAAAATTTTTTGTCTAGATTGTAAATAACCCTTCTTTTTGAAAGAAGAAAGTTTTTGCAGGGCTCCGATGTTTGATCGGCGCCCGCATTCCCTACGACAAAATATAAATGACCCTTTAAAAGATGACATTTATTAAATAAGACTTGAGTCTGAAAACACAGGAAGTTGTCGAACTACTTGCTCAAAATTCGATTCTAAAATCTCGTAAGGGAATCTACTTAAGCGCGGCGCGCAAGGTTGAACTTGTGAGCATACCGCTCTCATTGCGAACCCATTTGCCACATTCAAAATCAAATGGATTTTAATTTTGATCCTCTTTACGAGGTAGACCTGAAAGTAAAACTTCACAACGAATCCATGAATCAGATGGCCCTTGTTCCACATTTCGGAACACTTTGTTCACAAAATGATTGAATTCCTTAAATGGTTATGGTCTCTTACAACCAATATGAATTTAGCTAACGATTTTGAAACTCAATCAATTCCTTTTACTGTCTTTCTACGACATGAGCTATCTCGCCGTATTCAAAAGAACCCAAAATATTCATTGCGTTCGTTTGCTAGAGATCTAAATATTCCCCTGAGCTCACTCAGCATGACCCTTTCAGGAGATCGTGCTCCATCTAAAAAATTTATTACTAAAGTAAGTAGCAAGCTTAATATTTCTCCTGTTCAGACACGACACTTTCTTATGCAGAATGTAACAGCTAGAACTGCAGAGTCAGACTGCGAGAGCGATCTAATACTTCGAGAAGATCAATTTAAAATAATTCTGGACTGGCGACACTTTGCTATTCTACGACTTCTAAAAACAAGCACTTTCAAACCAGATTTCAACTGGATTGCCAAGCGACTTAATTCAAACCCTTTTCATATAGAAGAATGTGTTGATCGCTTAAAACGGCTTTCTTTATTAAAGAGCGAAGAAAATAAGTGGACCGACACTTCAAATGGTAAAACAAGCTATTTAAAAACAAAACATACGGATGAAAACATAAAGTCATTTTTAAAGAATATGCTTGAAAAATCGATACAGTCTATCGATCAAGATGACATTTCAGAAAGAAATCATACTGGAATGATGCTGACTATATCAAAAAAATCTCTGCCGCTAGCTATTGATTTAATAAAAAACTTCAGACGCACCTTAACGGAAATTCTTGAAGATAAAAGTATTGAAAAAGACGAAGTCTATTATCTCGATATAGGCTTTTTTCCATTAACGAAAACAATTAACACAAAGGAAAAAATAAATGACATCAAGTAAATATAACACTAAGCTGGCTACAATATCGTTTGCGTTTATATCGACAATCGCAAGTGCAAGTCAGGCTGATTGTATTTCCAAAGACTTCGTCACAAGTTATTGCTATGTTGGCTTAGCAGATCATCTCAATGACGATGCGATTGCGGTCGAGCCAAAACAATACGGATATGAAGCGAGCACTATTGTTGAGATAATGCGGCAAGAAACAGTTCAATACGTTGTAACTTGTGATTCCGGTCCAAAACCTATTCAAAATTTTACTCGCGTTGCGAGAGAGGAAAAAGAACTCATTTCTGAAGAGCGACAACGTTGGGCTGATGCAATTTCAGATTTAAAACATAGTTATAGTCGCCTTCGAGCTCGAATAAACAACTATCTTTGCACACCGTAGGATTAGCATGAAAAACCTTAACCATTTGGTGTTGACTCTAATAACTCTGTGCACTTGTTCAAGTTTTGCGAAATTCGCAACCCATAAGGACTTTACCTGCATCTATACAGCGGAAAAATCATTTTCAGGGCAACAAGTACTTCTGGGACATCTAGAATATGATGTCAGGGATAATGTGCCTTTAAAAAGTGATGATCGAGAATATTCTGAGATATTAAAAAAAAGCTCTTTCTTCAAAAATTGGAAGAACCTACCTTCACTGATCAGCCATCTGAATTCTTTGTACTACAAAATTCCTGACTTTGCGGATCACTTGGTTAATAGTTCGGAAGTTTTTTCATTTCAGGAGAAAAAACTAGAGACAAACCCCAGTATCGATTCAAATGTGCATATGTGCAATGGTGTTTCGAGTCCAATTAATCAAACAACAGACTATGTCCTCAGGCCAATTGTGGTAATTAATAGGTATTCAAAAGTTGTACAAATTGATCAAAGTTCATTTCTATCAATGAAAGTAACTGATCAAGTCGGTTTAATTGTTAACGTCTTACTAAACATTTACTCAACTCAAGACCTTAAAGAATCGCTCTCTTCAAAACCGTTTAATAACTTAGCTTACCAATTTAAACTTCGAAGTGTTTCAGCGATGACTTTTGATCAGAATCTTTCGACCGATATCTTATTTGAATATTTACAAGATGTTTTAGGCGGAATTAGTATTTTTTCCCCTGAAAAAAGCAAATTTCATTGGACTAACAACTCAAATGAAACTTGCTATTCCCACGAAAACCTTAATATGCCTGTTCTTTTGCAATGTGATTTAGAGACGATTCGATTTTATGAAAAACCAACTTCCGAAAGAGCCGTACGCCGAAAAATCCAATACATTAATTATGGAGAAACAAAAAGTATTTCTGACAGCTGTTCGAATTACAGCAAAGATTATAGCGAGAAAATTGAAGATGTGCTGAATGACTTAGATACAATGAACCGAATTGTTTACCAATGGCTTGGCTCGACCGAAATTAAAAAAATATGCGAATCAAAAAAATACATAGACGATCAAGTCATAACTGCTCAGGGTTTTATATTTAATGCCAAGTATGAGTTCTGCGAAGGCTACCTCTATCATAGAACCCTGAAAGTTGATGGCCGGCTTATGAACGGAGCCTATGGGGCGAACACGCTACAAAGTGAAAGACTAGGATCTGGTGGCATCTACAACAGAAAAGCAGCATTCTTTAATCACATAAGTAAAAAATCAGTAGTCTTCGATTGGGCGACTGTGATCGATTGGCCTAAATTTGTTTCTACGACCAAACAACTAAGAGACTATTTTTCACAGTTTTCAAAAGATAAGTTCCGCTGCGACGAAATAGACATCAATAAAGCGTACTTTCTTCGAGATATCGGTGGTGTAAATTGAAAAAAATAAAGTGTCTGATTATTTTACTAACTCTACTGAGAGTAATTCCATCAATTGCGCTCGGCAATGAATTCGGCGGGGGATTTGTTACTGAAAAAAATGGAAAAATGTGGCTATTCGATTTTTACGAGCACAGTATTGAGTCACCAAATTTAAATGAATTTCCTGACGAGGAAAAATTTGAAGAAAAGTTTAAAACGAGTGACCTTCCAAGCGATCTTAAAGCCCACGTTATCTGGAAGTTGAATGAAATCTCTAGTGTTTCGCCAGAATTTGCAAAACATTTGGCCAATTTATTTGTTCAGTTTCGATGGCGATTTGTTGATTTAGAACTGAAAAGAATTGAAGATGTAGGGCCATCTTTAGTCGATTTAAAGACCGTCGTATTGACACCCATCGCTCTAAGAAGTTCTTCAACACATTCTATCTACATTTCAAAGAAAGACTTTGAATTGCTTCCAGAAATACATAAGATCGGTCTTATCTTTCACGAAGTAGTCGGTGCTTATTTCGATCAAAGTCGCGTAGAAAATTTTTGGGGTGGTGATTCTTCAAGATCTAGAAAAATTGTTGCTGAGCTGTTCAGGAAAAACTTTACTTTTGAGAAACTAAAGTCTGCTTTCGCTGCTACTAACCATCTGATCTTTCAAGAAAATCTGACTAAATATTTTAGATATACTTCCTTATTTTATTGGAATACGAAAGCTGAAGACGTTAGATTCGGAATTGGAATAAATTCATTCATTTATCAAGAAAAAAAATCTTTTTTAGAGAATTTGAAGTCATGTCCAACATTTGTCATCGAAACTGAAAATAATTTCAATCACTTGAAAAGATTGGGATTAGATTTCATTGCGACAACCCACAAATTTTATGAGCAAGTAAGGAGTAATTTGAATAACGATCAATACCTAGAACTACCTAAGACTGAATATGATCCTTATTTAAAAATAGGGTTCGCAAGTGGAAAATCCTATTCACACCCATTCGAAGCACAATCTGTTTACATTAAGTGTACAAAGAATCCTTACTACTGCTTGAATGGCGAAAAGTTTTCAGTTGAATGGCAGAGTTATTTTGATTACCAGCGACTTTCAGAACTTCAAAACGAGTTTTCAAATCGATACAGTCAAATGAATTTGAATGGACGTAACAAGTGTGATTGGAGCCGCATTCCCAACTATCCAAACGAGTATCATTCTCTTCGATACGCTAACCCAAAATCAAGTTGGCGATAATGCTAATAAAACAAAAAGAACTTGTAGTTCAACATCAATGAATAGGACTACCCAATGAAAGTAATTTTAATTCTTATGACATTCGCAACATCAATTTTTGCTTCTGCTAACCCGGTCCAATGTAGAGTCATTCAATTGAGAGGTGTCAAGATTTTGGATAAGACATTTGTCATGGACACCGACGTTAAAATTTTGTCATTTTCGTTTTTTGAAAGTTATATTTCAACAATAACATGGCCTCAAGATTCTAAGCAGATGACCATTCTTTTTGGAAAGGAGGGCCATGGAATTTTATCTGAATCCATGGCAAGGGTTTCAGTCCTAGGAGACTCGGTCACGGCCATCACTCATATATCGAGAAATGAAAAAATTCAGATTTCATGTGAGGTGGTTCGTGAACGAAGTCAGCTCCCTATTTTTAACTGAGTGTTATAAATCGTTTCATTGTGTATATACAGTAAATACTGTATGCTTATAGATAGATGACGAGAATTAAAGCTCTTTCTTCAAAACATTTGGTCTATAAAATCAATGAAAATGCCATAGGCCTCCTCATGTTCACGTTGAAGGAATGGGAGCTTCAGTTCGAATCAATTTGCTGACCTTGTCCCTTATGGACGATGAAACTGATTTTTCAAATTCGACTCTCAATCGAATTTTGAAGGTCGTAAAAGAAAATAGATTATTACTTTTAGAAAGGTGGGAGGAGCTTCATGGCTAAAAAAATAAAAACTGGTAGCGTAAATATTCCTATCGAAGATTTTGAAGATGAGAATATTACGGCTCACATATCAATTCGATTGCCTTTGAATTTGGTCAAAGATCTTAAAAAGCTGGCGCTAAATGAAGATTATGAGGGCCGTTACCAAGTTCTTATTCGTGACATCCTGCAAGGATTTGCTGATAAAAATCGAATGAAGAAAAAGGTTACCGCTTAAATTCAGAAGCGTTTTGCCGAACAAAAGCTTCAGACGCTCCGATTGCGATCGCAGTTTTACTAAATGAACCAGGCTTCAAAACCAGATTTAGCAGGTCCTGAGCCAATAAAGCCTTTGGTTCGGCCACCTCTTCGAAATCGAGCTCCAATAAAACTGACCCTGCCCCTGAAACCGGTTCTTCTACTTCGGGCTCTCGCGCACCAACTTAATTGCGTAAGTATCTAAAGAAACATTTTCCGAAATCAGATTCAAAACTTCTATATTTTAATGTTACCCATCGGAAATTGTCAAAATGGCCATTATTTATACACATACTCTTTCTCAAACGCAGTTATATTCCCCCATATCTTGAATACAAATTTGCATCTTTTGCAATTTAGACATGAAGGCTACAAATACGTGTTTTTTAATTATATTTTTTGGGTCATTGGCTTTTGGCCATCTTTTCTATTCGATCGATGACGCGACAAAAAACTTTCCCTTGCGGACGTCAACACACTCACCGACTTCCCCCTAAAACAGCCAACACATTTGTACCACTGGATCAGTATATCATCTTTAAAAAAACTCTTAACTCGCGCAAAAGTGAATGCTGGTCAATTGCCTTTAAAATCTCTAGGCAATGACAACTATGTTAGTATTCTAGTAAGAGACGCCCCAATGTATAAAGACATTCCTGGGCTATTCACTTGGCACAACCCCATTGGCGCCACAGTTGGCGGATCGAATGAAATCTGCGGGAACAACGAAGCAGTGTTGGCGCTAAAACTAAGACCGGGTTTACGAGTTGGGCTTTTGATAACAGAAGACGGCTATTCACAAGATCCAAAACTCTCAGATCCATCGCTCGTGCAAAGATACGACATAATTTTGCATGTAAACACATTCGTCCTAAATAACGAACTTCTTACAGGTTTGCATGAGTGGATTTTACTTAATCCAAATAGTGTCGAAAGCTTCACAGCCGATCCCCGCGAAACAGCAAAGGTCATGGCCGTTTACGAAAACGAACTGAAGAAACTAAAACCGAGCAAAAAAGTAAAAGGCCCCCTGATTTCTATACTTGCTGGAACTCAGCACGAAGGAATCTCGGCCTATAGTATCGATGCCGAACACGTAGCCGAACTTTCGGAAAAAATCCTAAAACTTCGAAGCAAGATTCCTGAAATAGTGAATAACGGCTGGGTTCCAACAAAAAATTTCTGTCGGAAATTTTATAAATAACACATTCTTTCCAATTCTTGAAAAACCCTTTTAGAAAATCAAAAACATCGCGTTGTCTGAACGTTTTCAGCGCGACAATCACCCTCAGATCGCCCTCAGACCGTCCTGAAGCCACCTACCCCTACTATTGAAAATCAGCTGTGGAAACTTCGAGCGCTCGTTCTTGTAAATTGTAATCGCTCGACATCGTTGCAGCATACGCACCGCAATCACGAACTACGACAAAGTCGTCTTGTTTGACTTCATTTAAATCGCGGTCTTTACCAAAGAAGTCGGCGCTTTCGCAGATTGGACCCACAACATCGTACGTCTTTAGCGATCCTGAATCTTTCATCGCGTGAATGCTGTGGTAGGCTTCATAAAGCGATGGCCTTAACAAATGATTCATTCCTGAATCTAAAATAATAAATTCTTTGTGAGGCGTTTTCTTTACGTACTGAACTTGCGATATTAAAACTCCACAATGACCCACTAGCCAGCGACCTGGTTCTGACTGAATTTCAATTCCGGGAATATCTTTTTTTAGCGATTCTAGTTCCGAGAACACAACCGCTGCATATTTTTTCAGTAAATCATTTTCAGAAATTAAATCCTGTTTTTCATAATGAATTCCTAAGCCACCACCAAAATCGAACCGATGGCATTCTGGAAATTCTTTTCGCAATTGCAAGAACAGCGGTTTTAACTTAGCTAGCGAGTCCTTCAAACTAGAGAAATCTAACATTTGCGATCCCAGGTGTAGCGAAATGCCTTTCACAGCGATCGAACCCGCGTGCTGTTTAGCTGCTGCGATAACATCATTTAGCTGACCAAAATCAATCCCAAATTTACTATCTTTTAAGCCCGTTGCAATATAGGGATGGGACTTAATACTAATGTCAGGATTAATACGAAATACAACATTGGATTTTTTATTTAACGATTTAGCCATTTCACCTATTCGCTGTAACTCGGGAATACTTTCGACGTTAATTTGGTGAATGTCGTTTCTAATGGCTAGTTCTAGTTCTTTACGAGTTTTACCAACGCCGCTGTAGACTAGCTGCTTATAACTAAAACCGCATTTCACTGCATGCTGAATTTCACCACCGCTCACAACATCAATACCAACGCCATTATTTTTAAAAACTTTTAAAACATCCGGATGAGAATTGGCCTTTAAAGCATAGAACAAACGAACGTCTTTCAACGCGCCTTGCATTTGCGCCACGCGCTCTCGAATTAAGTCTAAGTTATAAAAAAACACAGGTCCCTGATAGTTTTTAGTCAATTGGCTTAATTTAAATTCAGTTCCGCCTGCAGCAAACACTAACTCACCGCTTTTATAAACCAAAAACTCTTTTTCCATGTACCAAAATCTCCCGAAACGATTTGTTTGAGAGTAATTCAGGTTTTTACAAAATGCTATTGAGTTTTTATGCGATTCTCATTAGGTTACTCCTCAGGATGGTTAGACTATGAAAATGGAATTATTTGCCCGCACTCGAAAACTACTTCCAATATTTAAATACTCATTCGGTCAACAGGGACCGCGCGCCTTAATTATTGGTGGCGTTCATGGGGATGAACCTGAAGGCGTAATCGCCGCTCAAGGCGTACTCGCCGCACTGAACGCGTCGTTTAACTACAAGCTTCAAGTGACGGTAATTCCTGAATTCAACCCTGAAGGTATTCTAAACAAAATGCGTATGAATTCTGCGGGTGTTGATCTAAATAGAAATTTGCCTACTAAAGACTGGTCACCCGTGGCCGCAAAAGAACGCTACTTTCCCGGCAAAGCGGCCAACAGCGAACCAGAAAATCAAGCCTTAGTGCAATTGCTCGATACTCAGAAGTTTGATTTAATTATTAGCGCGCATTCATGGAACCCAATGATCAACATTAACGGCCCCGGCTGTGAACCTGAAGCCGATGTTATCAAGAAACACACAGGCTATACAATTGAACCCGATATTGGCTACCCGACACCGGGAAGCCTTGGAACCTACGGTGGCAAAGAGCGCGGTATTTCAACGATCACTTTTGAAATACAAAAAGATATCGACTTTCATGAAATTAACAAAATCCACGTGCCGGCACTACTCGAATGCCTAAAACAAACAGAAAAAAGGAATCACTAACATGATCTTAGAAACTGTCATACAAAGAATTGATAAAGATTTAAAAGATGGAATGAACATCAATGACCTAACGTCTGAAGACACTTCGGCTATCAGAGAAGTGATTCAACTATTGGATCACGGCAAACTGCGAGTCGCCGAAAAAATTCCTGGCGCCACTGGCCCCCAAAGCTGGAAAGTAAACGAATGGGTTAAAAAAGCGATCCTTCACTACTTCCGCATTCAAAAAATGCAATTAATGGAAACAAACGAGTTTAACTACTTTGATAAAATCGCTCCTAAAAAATGGACTGGCGCAGAAGGTGTTCGCGTGGTCCCACCAGCAATGGCTCGCTATGGCTCGTTCTTAAACTCAGGCTGCATCATGATGCCGTCCTACGTAAATATCGGTGCGTATGTGGACTCGGGAACTATGGTCGATACTTGGGCCACAGTGGGCTCATGCGGACAAATCGGCAAAAACGTCCACCTATCTGGCGGCGTGGGCATCGGTGGTGTTCTTGAGCCCACTCAGGCGGCTCCAGTGATCATAGAAGACAGCGTCTTTGTGGGCTCTCGTTGCATTATCGTTGAAGGTGCCTTCATCGAAGAAGGCGCTGTCATCGGCGCCGGCGTCACAATTACCTCAAGCACAAAAATCCTAGACGTCTCTGGCCCCGAAGTAAAAGAATACAAGGCCTATGTTCCCAAAAACTCGGTCGTAATCCCCGGCACTATCAACAAAAAATTCGCCGCCGGCGAATACGGTGTAAACTGCGCTTTGATTATCGGCCAACGCAAGCCAAGCACAGACCTAAAAACCTCCCTTAACGACACCCTAAGAGATTTCCAAATCTCGGTATAGAACCAAAAGGTGCCAGGCCCAAAAAATT
>DDVI01000136.1:11698-47788 GCA_002345205.1 Bdellovibrionaceae bacterium UBA2316
AATTTTTTGGGCCTGGCACCTTTTTTAGTTTTTCATTCTTAGGACTTCGGCGGGGGAGATTTTTTCTATTGCTTTGGTTGGCAGGTAGGAGCCCAGGAAAGCGATTAGAGTTGTTACGAATAGTACCGAGAAAAATAGGAACAGATTTACTTTCGCCGGTATCGTTGAGTCATAATAGATATCGGGCAAAATATTGATTGGGTAGTATTCTAGCGTGTAACCAACTACCAAACCCAGTATCGCACCGACTGATACACCCACCAAGGACAAACTAACTCCCATCTGGATAAAGTAGCGGATCGCGGATTTCTGCGATAGTCCCAGCGTTCTAAGCATCGCAATATCGCGTTTTTTTTGCGAGATCAAAAGTGCCAATACGGTCAGGATGGAAAACGAAGCGATCAATCCTGCCAACCCCAGAAACAAACCGATCATAAACTTCTCTAATTTCAAAGCGTAGAACAAGGCCGAGTTTCGATCCATCCAAGTTTGAATAGTCCAAGTAATCGTCGAAGGTTTACCGGCTTCTTTCTGATCTAATAGCCAGTCCTGCAAATAATCTTGAAACCGACCAGCATCCATTGCATCCTTTAACCACACTTCGATACCAACCTGACGACTTAATGAATGCTTCAGCGTAGCCAAGGTTAAATCACGCATGTAAAATATGTACTGAGAATCTAAATCTGCTAAATTAGTCGCAAGAATTTTTTTGATTTTTACCTTCTCAAATACCGGGGCTTCACCAGAAGCAAGCAATAGACTTTCCGGTGGTAACACCATCAAATAATCGCCTTCAAAAACTCCTAGGCTGCGCGCTAGATCGACACCAATTAGAATCTCGTTAGACTCAGGAATATCCATTTCTTGCCACATCTGCGTTTCAATCTGGAAATTAGATCCCTTTTTAATATGCTTTTCATTTTGTTCTTTGATTTTCTGATTTAGATTTTCAAAACTCTTGCGAACAAAACCTTGCGCGATGGCGCCCTTAAATTGCCCCTCCATTGTTCGAATAATAACATCCTGAGTATCAAATAACGAATAGCGTTCAGCACCAAGACCTTTAATTTTCTCAAGAATCGGATCCGACTCCATATCTTTATGAGTCGCCCGATCCTGGGGCAAAATAGTTAAGTGGGCTTCAAGTGAAATCACGCGTGATTCGATGCTCTTATTCATCCCGTTCATCACAAATAGAATTAGTAAAAATGCAAAGGTAGAAACTCCGATACTAACCATCGATAAACGCGAAATTCGGCGCACCAAATTACCCGCACGATTAGAAAGGATAAGTTTTTTGAACAGGAATAATACCATGGCTTAGCGTAATAAATAGGACTCAGCAACGCAAGGTCAATATTTGACAGTTACGGTTGCTGATTTGATTTTTCGCGAGCTGGCATACGCGTGCCTTTTTTAACCTCTTCAGATTCTTCGCGATTAACTTCTTGAACATTAGAACGTAAGAAAAAATTCTTCTGCATAGCCTTCATTAGAATGGTAGCTTCATCCAAAGCTTCTAGCGCACGCTTGGCAACCGTTGGCACCTCTGGACCATAATTCTTTAGCATAACCGTTACGGACTTAAAATCCTCTGTCATTTGCGACAAACTGCTTGTCAACTGAGCTAAGTTTTTCGCCAGCTCTGGGTTCTGACGATTAAGCTCAGGCAAAATCACATTGAGCTCTTTGGTTAATACGGCTGTCTGAGAAATTGTTTTCTTTAAATTCTCTTTGTATGTCAATTGACGACTCAGCTTAATAACCTCTTCGGACATATCACTCATATTACCCATTAAAGGATCTAATTTATCAAAGATACTGATCATGGATTTGGTGCGATCACGATCAAGGAAAGCACCCATTAAGAATTGCAAATTGCTTAGCATTTCTGAAATTTTTTCTAAAGACGTGCCCAACCGTTTACCACTCAGCAACGTCATCAAATCTAACGTTTCTTCTGAATCCAGCAGAACACCTTCTTGAGCGACTTTGAGTTCGGGGCTGCCCACTGAAATTTCAAGAACGCGATCCCCGATAACGAATGGTCTAACCAATTGAGCTTTAGAATCCTCCCGAATGCGCTCATGGAATTTTCCCAGCACATAATAGGTAACGCGAATTTTGTTGTTTCCTAAAAGCTCAACGTCCTCTACGCTACCTGCACGAAGACCGGCGATCAGAACCGTGGTGCCAGGGTGAACACCGTCCGCATTAGCAAAGACCGACTCGAATTTAATTTTATTTTCAAACCAACCTTGCTTGATGGCTACGCTAACGGCCAATACTATACAGCCTGCAATTGCAAACAGCACAAAAAGACCAGCGACGCGTTCAAACTTATTAAACTTTACTTTCATAAGCTAACTGCCTTATTCCCTTCCGTTTGCGGAGCATACAATAATCCGTTATCCAAATGGACGGTGATATGATTGATGTGGCTCATAAATTTTTCGTCATACGAAGATATAAAAACATGTTTCAAGCCACGCTCAGCACGGTGCTTGTTAATCAAATCAATAAATTTTAAACTTGTTTCTTGACCCAAACCCACAGAAGGATCATCTAACAATAACACTTGTGGATGCGTCATCATTGGACGCAGCAAACATGAAATTTTTCTTACTCGACCTGGAATATGTGCAGGACGCTCGTCTTTAAATTTCTCTAGTTCAAAATACTTCAAAACTTCCATCACGCGACGGTTAGCTTCTTCAACGTCAACTAATTTGTGATACAGCAACGGCAACATCAAATTATCATAGATCGTTCTATTATTAATCAACCCACCGTAATCAAACGTGTAACCAATCATCAAACGATACGGCAAGAATTCTTCAAATGACATATCTACAACATTGTCGTCGTTAATTAAAAACTTCCCTGACTGAGGAACAATTAAGCCACCTAGAATCTGCAGTAGCGTTGATTTCCCAGCACCTTGCACAGATTGAATCAAAACGTTTTCGTTTGTTGGAAATTCAAAATCAGCATTATTTAAAATAGGGTCCTGAGTCTCATGTTGAAAGAACAATCCTTCGAATTTTAAGCTCTTGATCTGTGTACCTTGTCCTTGTAGCAGTTCGTTCATACAACACCTAATTTTTGTAGTTGGTTCAGATAAACAATTGCCGTTACAACCAAGTTGAAAACGGTAACGTAGATAATACTTTTAACAACCGCCTGCGTGGTTACTTGCGGAACCTCGTGCGGACTCTTTTGAACACTTAAACCCTGGAAACACGACACAACGAAAATAATGACGCCGCTAAAACCATTCTTTAAAAGAAAGATAGCAACGTCTTCTTTACCAAACGCCCGTAGTAAATTTTCGCTATAGAAACTAAATGGAATGTCGTGGAAAAACTGCGTAATCAAATAACCACCAAAAATAGCGATCACTATAAAATAGAATGCTAAACATAAAACGCTGACGATACCGCCCAGGATTCGCGGAAACACGATGTAACTTAGCGGATTAATACCCATGGACTCTAGCGCTTCGATCTCGCGATTAGCGCGCATGTTACCAACTTCGGTAGCCACGGCTGTTCCGCTTCGTGCAATCACGACGAGCGCCGTTAACAATGGCCCTACTTCACGAACCAAGACTACGACGATTAGGTTGCCCAGCATTTCTGTTCCACCTAACAAAGTCAGATTGGTCATTCCCTGAATAACCAGAATACCGCCGGTACCTAAAGCCAAGATAGAAATCAGAGGCATCGCTTGCCAGCCAGTGAAATAAATTTGCGTTGATAAAACGGACAGAGTTTGACGAAGACTTTGTGTTTGATCCAAAAAGGCCGCGCGGAAGGATAAGTAGATCATCAAAAATATCCTGAGCGTGTACTCAAGGTTATCCGTGATGGTTCTACCTAACGATTCAATGCGATCCCATACCATGTTCATGCATTTTTAATCGGAATAATTGGCGCGATAGCTAACTCGCACAAGGTCCAGTCTTTAGTTAGTAAGAGCTCTATTTTCTCAATAAAAGACGGATTTTAGTAGGCCCAGACAGAGTAAAACAACGACTTCAAGGTTTCTTGAAGCCGATCGAAGCCAGATTCGGATTCGTTCGAGCGCGTTTGCATATGAGTTTTTATATCCATAAATTTTGGAAACACGCGGTTAAATGTACGTTTCGATCGATACATATGCAGCGCCGATGTGATGATCATTATGTCTTGGCAACCCAAAATTTCAACCAGGGGCAAGCTTTGTGTCGCATTTCCAAATGTGGTTTCGCTTCGTTTCTCAAGAACGACATCTCGCTCATCTATTTCCGGGTAAAACACCCACTGCGGAAAGATTTCCTTGATATCAGAATTCGGATTCACTCCAGAGATAATCAGCTTACGAATACTTTTATTCGCTAAAAGATCCATACCTTCACGAATGCGGCCCGGCCCACCCGTAAGGACAATGCCGCAATCGGCTTCAGAGGCCTGCGTCCAAGCTGTGGATTTTACAGATCCCACAGCCATGTACTCGAAATAAAATATAACGACAAATAGGACGAAAAGAAAAATCGAAAAATAGAAAAATACTTTTTTTCGCATTTAGACTTAGGCTCTATCCTTTGTAGGCCAAAACTTCAACTTCCACCTGAACACCTTTTGGCAAACCACGCACTTCAACTGTAGATCGCGCAGGCGGGTTACTTGGAAAAAAACGTCCGTAGATTTCGTTTACGATGGGAAAATCCCCCATGGACGTTAAAAAGATAGTGGTCTTGACAACGTTTTCAAACTTCATTCCGCCAGCTGTTAATACCGCTTCAATGTTTTTCATCACTTGTTCCGTTTGGCTTTTAACATCCTGACCTACTACCAGTGACGTTTTTGGATCTAAAGCGATTTGACCGGAACAGAACAAAAACGGACCAGCCGAAATGGCTTGGCTATACGGACCAATGGGTGCTGGGGCATCTTGAGTTAAAACTACTTTTTTCATACACTCTCCTGAATTAAAAATAAAACGTTATACCGGCGCGCATAGGTGAATCACCGATCGTTCTAAATCGAACGTCCTTTAGTGATGAAATCCCTGCGCCACCTTCAAACGAAAAGCCTAACGAATCTAACCCTGTGAAAAAGAACTCCGCACCAAAAACAGCATTAAGTTCAAAGCCGTTTTGCTTTTCGCCGCCGCCTTCATAATTCACGATTCCCAATTGACCGCCAAAATAGAAATTTAGCTGATTTTCTCTGAATAAAATTTTACGAACGCCGCCATTTACCACAAATTTCGATTGATCTTTTTTTGTGTCTATACCGATACCACCCGTAATACCAAAATCCTGATTGGGATAGTATACAACTGAAACAGCAGGAACATCTTCAGACGAATTATTCTTCATCCCAACGCCCAATCGACTCGCCAAATCTTTCGCCCACACACCTTGGGATAACAACACAACCGCTGCCACTGTTTTTACAAACGACTTCACAAATAACTCCTTTTGCAGACCCTGTTTAACAGACCAAATGTTTCCACCATTCCCAGGTATTATCAAGAACTTAAGCTTTGATCAGAGCGTTAAAAGGTGACCCGTTTTTCAGCGACAGGTGTATACTGATCACAATCCACACAACATCTAACACCTGAGTATGTTAGGGAACTAATGACTGGCTATTTTTTCTAAAACGATTATCCAAGAACCAATGTCTCGACGGGCGGATTTGCTAACTACCCTTGAACTTAAATTTAGCTCTCTTTGGTAACTTCTACTTTTTCAACTTTAGTTTCTTTTTTGATGATATCAATTTCCGCACTAATTTTGAATTTGTGAGTTTCCGCAAATTTACTTAGTTCACTGATCCAATCAATTTTATTAAAAATCCCAATGATTTCCTTAGATACCCTTTGCGTGATATCATCTTTGGATTTGTTCGCGCTTTGAATAAGCACATTTAGAATTTCTTTAGGCAACTTTAGCTCTTGTAAATAACTACGAATGTTTTCTTCCGTCATGAAGGCCGCTGACACACCGGTCGTAAAAACTTTTTTCAAAGTTTCTGCGAACAATCCTTTTGCATCATCAAACGAAGGGCCTTCGTTCTTCTTATTGGAAGAATCGTTATTTTCCATAAAGCTGTTGTATCCTTTTGTGATAGCTCGAAATCATATTCGGAAGACTTACACTTACTAACGTATTTGCAATCGGTCCCGGCACGAAAATTCCAAACGTAGCTTCAACTTCATAGGTAGCGCGACATTGACTGCCTTCGGGCTCAATCTTCCAGCCACCCCGCTGAGTTTTAAAAACGTCTCCCGATATAAAATCCCACGCAACCGTCGAGACTCCGCTCTCCACGTAATTTTCAACCATTTGCAATCGATAGCTAAACGATTTAACCATCGACACATGATACTCGACTAATTTTTTATTACCTTCAGTTTTAATGACTTCGCATTTCTTTACCTCTGATAGAAACTCAGGGTATTTAGAATAATCGGTTACGATTTTATATAGCTGTTCTGCTGTGCATTTAAAGACTTCGCTTGTCTGTGCTTTTGCCATAGTCCAATTCTGAGGGACAGGACAAGTCGAAGTCAAATCGAAAAATAGTCGTTACAGGGACTTAACATTCAAGTTGTGAAGAGTTTCAACTGTACGGATGGTACCCGTTTTTGATCTCATCACGATGCTATGAGTGCGCGCCATGCTTTTAGGCAAAGATTTAACACCTTTTAACAAAGGCCCGTCCGTCACCCCCGTCGCGCAGAACATCACACTACCACGAGCCAGGTCATCGATTTTATATTTTTGTTCAAGGTTTTTGATTCCCATTTTCAGGGCACGTTGTTTTTCTTCTTCGTTACGGAATTTCAAACGACCTTGAAAATCACCACCCAGACATTGCATCGCCGCAGCCGAAATGACACCTTCAGGAGCGCCACCGATACCCATTAACAAGTCAATACCGCTATCTGGCCAAGCGGCCGCTACCGCTGCTGATACGTCACCGTCACCGATTAAGTGAATACGTGCACCCGTCTTGCGAGTTTCTGCAATTAAGTCTTTATGGCGAGGGCGGTCTAGAATTACGACCGTCACATCCTGTACCGATTTTTTCAGGGCTTCAGCCACACGATTAATATTTTCCGTTGGCGATTTATCAATATCGATCATACCTTTAGCCGCTGGTCCACATGCGATCTTATCCATGTAGGTATCAGGTGCATGAAGAAAGTTTCCGTGTTCAGCCAGTGCGATGACTGAAATAGAACCCACACCACCTGTAGCACAGATCGTAGTTCCTTCAAGCGGATCCAGAGCAATGTCTATTTTCGGAGAATCTTCAGATTTAACGCCGACTTTTTCACCGATGTATAACATAGGCGCTTCGTCACGTTCCCCCTCACCGATCACCACGGTGCCGTCAATACGAACGGAATCAAATGCCCGCCTCATGGCATCGACGGCAGCTTGGTCCGCCGCTTTTTCATTACCGTGACCAATCCATCGCGCGCTGGCTAGGGCGGCTGCTTCTGTTACACGCACAAATTCTAAAGCCAGGTTTCTTTCCATACAAGGGTCTCCATTACAGTTTTAAATTCTTTGGTTAATCTTAAAGGTTTTAAATTTTTATCTAGTGATACATGCGTAGTTTGCGCTAAACTAATGATCCCATTCTCTTTTTGGATCTTGTATTGAAAGAATATACGAATCCCTTCCATGCGCACCTGTAACCATATCGTTAACACATCCCCAAAAAGCGCTGGTTTAATATGCTTCACTCTGGTTTCTAAAACGGCAAAGTGAGACGCACTTTCTGGCTTCTGATAATCAATTAAACCAACAGAATGCGCCCAGGCTACCCGCGCCTCTTCGCAAAATCGTAAGTAGTTGGAATGATGAACAACCCCCATGGTGTCGGTCTCATAAAATTGCACGCGATGCAGGTATGAAAAAATGTCATTCGTATTCATTAATTTAGGGCCTAAATCTACACCGTTTATACTTTTTTTCAATTTTCTTTTTTCAAATGACAAAATCGGGGGGCTGACCTAAACCTGAAAGCACGTGTCGACACCATTACCTCTGTGGAAACAGAACCTCCCAATGCAGTTAACCATGAGCCGCGTGTACGTGGTTCCGATAGTTATTTTGTGCCTAAATCAATCACGCTTTTTCTTTTCAATTGTTGCTGCTGTTTTGTTCATTTTAGCATCGATCACCGACTATTTTGATGGCTACTACGCTCGAAAATGGAAGCTCGTCAGCAATCTGGGCAAATTCATGGACCCAGTCACCGATAAAATCCTTGTCTCGAGCGTTTTAGTTTTTTTAACATTCCTAGGTTTCATCGACCCTTACGTAGTTATTCTATTGACGGTTCGTGATACGTTTATTGGTGGTATCCGTGCAGTGGCTTCTGCCGATCAAATTATAATTGACGCTAAGCCGTCGGGTAAGTGGAAGGCAGGTCTTCAAATGGGCGCCATTCCTGCACTTATCTTGGGGAAATCATACCACGGTCAATACGAAGCGGATTTTTTCAACGATTTGTTTTTAAGAGTGGGGCAAATTGGGTATGTGGTTCTTTGGATCAGTTCAATTTTAAGTATTGTCAGCGCAATAGAATATTATAACATCTACAAAAACGGTGTGGTTAAAAAGTAGGATTTATGCTTAGATATTTACAACCTTCATCTTGGTTTTTTATATTTTTGGCTCTTTTATTGAGCTTATATTTTTCTACGAAATTGCAAGGTGGTCGTCGCTCGGCCCCGATGATGAAAGTGAGCCCGGCGTCACTCGTTAGCTTCGGCCAATAGGTTTAGTATTCGATGTTTTACCCAGTGGGAGTTTCTAATATGGCGAAAATCACTTTAAAATTCAATTTAACTAAATACTTGATACGAGCACACCTCCTTCGCGAATTTTTGATCCTTTTTCTTATTGGGACATCGATAACACTCTCGGGTTGTGAAACTTGGGGCGTTTTACAAAGCCTTATTGAGCCGCCCAAGGTCGATGTTAAATCGGTCGACATTGGCAATGTTGGTATGCAAGGCATTGATCTAGAGGTTAATTTAGCCGTTAAAAATCCAAATTCAACTGCACTGAATATCGATAAATTTAAATATGATTTAAGCATCGGCGACAGTTCTTTATTCAGTGGTGTTTATGATAAAAAAGTAGAACTAAAATCAAAAGATACAACGCTTGTAATGATTCCTGTTCGCTTAGATTACGCTTCAGCGAAAGCGGCCGTTGAAAATTACCTATTTAAGTCAATTCGTGACTACAAATTAAAGGGCTCACTTTCTAGTGGCTCCTTCACAGTTCCTTTTGATGATTCTGGTAAAATCGAAATTAAAAAATAGTTAGCCGGTGAGCTTAATTTTGTGTTCGGGATTGAAAAATTCCGGACTCAATTTCAATTTAGGGTTCTTTCCGTTGGTCACAAATCGCGGGATGTACCCCGTCGATTTAAACGCGTTGGTCCCAGGATCGAATTCAAAAATTCGTTCAGTTCGATACTGCTCGCCTACATTTTCTAATACTTCCACAATTTCAACAATACGTCGGGTTCCGTCATTTGCACGCGCCGCTTGTACAATAATATTTATCGTAGAAGCAATATCCTGACGTACCGATGACACAGGAATATCGTTAGCTCCGCGCAATACCATAGCTTCGATACGACGTAAGGCATCGTGGGCCGAATTTGCGTGTAGAGTGCTCATACTGCCGTCGTGACCGGTATTCATCGCCACTAACATATCCATCGCTTCACCGCCGCGAACCTCGCCGATAATAATTCGATCAGGTCGCATACGAAGCGAATTTTTTAATAAATCTTTGATATCAAATTGGACTTCGCCCACAGATGAACGACACTCCATTTTCACTTGGTTTTTAACTGATAATTGTAACTCGCAGGTGTCTTCGATCGTAACAATGCGTTCGCGCGCAGGAATAAATTGCGATAATAAATTTAGTAAAGTCGTTTTACCGGATCCAGTTCCACCGCTGACAACTATATTTTGTCGAGTCAGCACGGCTTGATTTAAAAAATAAAGCATTTTTTCGTCAAAGGCACCATGATGAATTAAATTATTATAATGGATCATCACTGGCGAGAATTTACGAATTGTGATGGCAGGCCCTTCAATACTTATCGGTGGCACCACGATGTTTATTCGCGATCCATCTGCTAACTTTGCATCTAAAAAAGGATTACGACGGTTGAGTTCACGCCCAACACTGACGGCTAACGCCAGTACGAAACGCATAAAATGATCAGGGTTATCAAACTTACCCTCTGTTTCTTCGATCACGCCCTTACGCTCGACAAAAACCCGATCGTAGCGATTAATCATGATCTCTGTTACAGAGATATCATTCAAAAATTTACGGATCGGCCCAGCTTCATTTTTCCAATCAACTGGTGCTGCCCCTTTTTGCGGTAAATTTGCCATACGGAACGAATTCGGCTTTTTTCCAGGCAAACTAAATAAGACCAGCATCTTATCTAGACTCAAGTATTGACAGATTCCACCTCGAGCCTTAGGTTTTCTACCAAGGAGAACATTCATGTTTAAAATTGGGATTTTACTATTTTTCACTACCTTCGCATGGGCAGCTAACGAAACACCGGCTAAGGAAACAGAAACTAAAGTGGCAGCTAAAAAAACTACGGCAAAAAACCCAGTAGTTGAGATCAAAACAAACAAAGGCGTGATCGTTGTCGAATTGGATAAAGAAAAAGCTCCTAAATCTGTGGACAACTTTTTGGTGTATGTAAAAGATAAATTCTACGATGGTACAATCTTCCACCGTGTAATTGATGGTTTCATGATTCAAGGAGGCGGCTTTAAAGACGACCTAACCGAAAAAGACACAAAAGATCCCATCAAAAACGAGGCGGATAACGGTCTTAAAAATGACAAGTACACAATTGCCATGGCTCGCACCAGCGATCCACATTCGGCATCCGCGCAGTTCTACATCAACGTTAAAGACAATGGTGCCCTTAACCATCGTGAAAAAACTCCAGGCGGCTGGGGCTACGCTGTTTTCGGAAAGGTAACGAAAGGAACAGACGTTGTAGATAAAATCAAGGGTGTTAAAACAGGCGTAAAAAATACTCCGGGCGGCATGCCGATGGATGACGTTCCACTTGAAACTGTGAAAATCGAAAGCATCCGTTTAAAGAAATAAATTTTAACTGAGGCTACTTTGACGGAACAAGAACCAGCAAAACCGAGTGTCCTAAAAGACTTTTTAGTTGTCTTTTTAGGACCTACGATCGTGAACAAAGTGTTTATGGTTTACTTTGGTTTACAGTACGCGAATTACCCAGGTGATGGTTATGGCTACGGACTTGTAGCCACAATCATTATCCTTTTTCTTACGATGGGTCGACTCATCTGGAAATACAGACACATTCAAGATCCGTAACTATACCGTCACGGTCTGTCGGACGACACCGCCCTTAAAATAATTAATTTCAAAAGTAAATTTACCATGACCCTGAATAATCCAACTTAACTGTTGCTCATACTCATGACTAAATCCCGTTCCGAAGAATGGGGATATACGTGGATTGCTATCTGAAAATCCTTTTAAATGATGAATAGATTCTGCAGCCGGCGCTGAGAGAATTTTTAATTCACCCGATGTAGCACTGAGGGATGTTTTACACAGTGGTTTATTTATAATTTTAACTTTCAACGCTTGTGCAGATCCATAGGTAGGAAAATACCCGGTATTCTTAACGACAACAGTTACCTTAGACGTATTCCCCTCAATAGGTTCCACCGCAATCGAATCAACCTCAACCAACGGAGCCATTCTTGATACAGCAAAACTTCCTTCGAAAACATTTTCAATTTCTTTTGCCAAGAATTTAATAGGTGGATTTGTTAAAAAGAAGGCTGTTTTAAAACCGCCAATTTCAACTTTACCTAACTGCGGATGATCATAACTGGTCCACTCTTTAAAGTACTCGTTACGCTTTAGATTTTCTTTTGCCCAATTTAACAACTTAACCATATTTTCAGTCGACAAAGTTTCATATTTCTCTACGGCTTTTTCCCATGACATTCCAGCATGCTTCCAAACATCCCAGTATTCGATCGTCATCCCCATGATTCCGAGGTGCAAATAATACCATTCATCAAAAGTTCCAGGAAGAGGCTGTCCTGGAACGTACACGAAATCATCACCCCCCGAATGAACGGTGTAATCGGTAGTCTTCTGCAGCAACTCACCAATCATTTCGCTGCGCATGCGATCTTCTAATGGAACAGACGCTTCTGGAATGTTCGCTGGCGTTTTAATTATAAAGCCACCATACGTATGATACGAGTTCGACGCGAAAATATTTTTTCGTGAACGAATGGCCTCGGCAACCGCACGAGTTTCTGGAAACTCCAGAGGCAACGTCCCAGCCCCTTTTTGAATTCCCTCTGGCGCAAAGAACGAAGGCGACTGCCTGTTGAAATCATAACCAAAATCGTAATTCTTAGTTTTTTTAAAACCATCAAAATTAGTCCAAGTTCCTTCTGGAACCACTTGATAGTAACTTTCTGATTCAAAGGGAAAGTCACTCGCGTCGCGAGGAACCAATACTCCAGGATGGCCAGCTAATTCTTTAAACGGCCCGGCCTTATCTTTCCAACGCATTAAGGTAATTTCGCCATCGCCGTCTAAATCTTGGCGTTTAAAATTAGAATACTCGTGAGCCATTTCCAGCGGTGTAGAGCGATACGAATTCGACTCTTTAAAAAACGCCCGCGCACCATCAGGTGAAAATCGCGGAATCAGATAATAAGTCATCTTTTTCATCAGCTCTTTATGTCTGTCCGCATAGGGATGCTTTTCGTCCAGGAGACGTTCGATAAAAAACACTACCCCTTGCGTCCCAGTCACTTCACTGGCGTGAATGTTAGCATCAATCCAGAACGCCGGTTTTTCCGAATGATGTTTGTATTCTTTGTCCGTCAAAGTCACAAGATAGATATCTTCACCTAATGAACTTTTCCCAATCGATTCAAAATCAAAATACCGTCCATGCTTTTCACGAGTGGTATTCAAAAAACTCAAAAGTTCATCATTATCTAAATATTTCTCACACGACGTATACATTACAGCTCTCTCCGACTGAGCCATTTTTCTACGGAAAAAGAAAAAGGTCAGCTGCTAGGTTTTTGAAACGCGCCTAGCCAAGGCTGTGTCTCTCTGAATGCAAACGCGGGAATCTTTCGATTCCCGCGTCTTTAATTTGGAGTATTGGCCAGAGAAAAATCTATTTATTGTAGAACGTTTTATTGTCTTTAGCCATTGCGTTTAATGCGCCCATTGGTTTTAACCGAGGGGCATTTCGTTGCATTGAGTATTGTTCAAGAGCGTTAGCTATATTTTGCGAACCAACACTGTCTGCATAACGACATAGACCGCCACGGAATGGAGGAAAACCTGTTCCCATAATCATGGCTAAATCAACTTCGTCTGGTGTATCTACGATGCGGTCTTCATAAAGAGCCGACGCACATTCGTTGATCATAGAAAAAATGCCTCGTTCGATACATTCTTTTTCAGACAGCGGATTCGTAGGGGCCGATAATCCCATATCTGTGTACATAGTTTCATCGGGTTCTAAACGCTTGCCTTCCGCCGAGTATTTATAGAAACCTTTTCCATTTTTCTTACCTAACCGGCCTGATTTCGAGATTTTTTCCATTACGTCTGGAACTTGCACGCGCGCACCAAAGGCTTTGTTAAAAATCTTCACTACTTTGATACCAACATCTAAACCTACTTCATCCATCAAAGCTAATGGGCCCATAGGCATGCCGAAGTTTTTCACGTACCAATCATCCATCGTTTTGATATCCATTCCTTCTTGGAACATGAATGTAGCTTCATTCAAGTACGGAATTAACAACCGATTCACAAGGAAGCCCGGTCCGTCTTTTACAACCACCGGCATTTTCCCCATTTTCTTAGATAATTCAAAGATAGTTGCGATCGTTTCATCGCTGGATTGCGGACCGCGAATAACTTCAACTAGTGGCATTTTATCCACAGGATTGAAAAAGTGCATACCCGCAAAGTTTTCTGGTTTTGGGTGCGCTTGACCCATTTCCGTTACGCTTAATGAAGATGTATTAGTAACGATGATCGCATCTGAGCGCATTTGTCCCGCCGTTTCCGCGATCACTTTACGTTTGATATTCATATCTTCAACGATGGCCTCCACCACAACGTCGAGTGTTTTAAACCCTTCATAGCCTAACCCACCCGAAACTAAATCCATTTTTTGTTTAGCTTGGAATTTATCGATCACGCGTTTTTTCACAAGCTTAGCCCAAATATCTGAAGCGTGCTTGTAAGCTTTATTTAGAGCATCGTGATTAATGTCTTTTACGCGCATGTGGATACCTTTGTCCGCACCGATGTAGGCAATACCGCCACCCATTGTACCCGCACCCAGGACACCGACCGCTTTTACATCTTTAGCTTTGGCCGAACTGCCCGCAGGCAAGCCCGTTTGTTTTTTAACCATTTCCGTTAAATAGAAAACGTGAATCAAATTTTTAGAGACATCCGTTAACGCCATTTCACCGAAATATTTTCGTTCGATATCCAGCGCCTTTTGACGATCACTCATTCCATACGTTTCTTTGATGACCTGTAACGCCGTAATCGGAGCTGGGTAATGACCCTTTGTCGCTTTTAATGTCGCCGCTTTTGCTTTACTGAAGACGACACCACGACCCAAACCACCTTCTAGAATTTTAGCCACCAAACCTTGAGGCTGGAACGTCTTTCGACGCTTACCCGAGCCCTCTTTGATTATCTGATTCGCCCATTTTAATGTTTCCTCTTCGAGTATAGACTGATGAACCAGTTTATCCACCAAGCCCGCTTTCTTAGCTTTTTTACCGTTAAGCAACTTACCCGCTAAGATTATATCAAGGGCCGCCTGAATACCGATGGTACGAGGTAATCGAACGCAGCCACCAAAACCGGGAATGATACCTAACTGAGTTTCAGGTAGACCAATACGAGTGGACGGATCTTCCGATGCGATTCGGTAATCACACGCAAGGATCAACTCGCAGCCACCGCCCGCACACGCACCATTGACAGACGCGATCGTTACTTGGGGCATATCCTCAAGCAAATTGAAAATATCTTGACCACCCTTAACAGCTGTTTCCACGGCCTCTTTTGTTTTTAGGTTTTTAATTTCTTCAATATCCGCGCCAGCCACAAAAATTTTTGGCTTAAGGGACTTAATAATGAAAACTTTCGCTTTCGATTTTGAAACTTCATCAATCACGTCTTTGAAGCGATTCATTACTACAGTGGAAAGCTTATTTACCTTCTCACCTTGAAGATCCATCTCTAGCGTTGCGATATCACCATTGTATTTTACTTTGAAACTGTCTTGCATGCTCATTTTAGAATCCTCAGTCTATTAGTTTTCGTTTTCGATAATGATTGATCCACCTTGACCGCCACCGATACACAGAGTCGCTAGTCCGAACTGAACACTACGACGCTTCATTTCGCGCATCAAAGTTAGAGTGATACGAGTTCCCGTTGTTCCAACCGGATGGCCCAGCGCGATCGCTCCGCCGTTCACGTTTAGAATTTCAGATCTTAACTCGCCTACTTTTTGCGATAGGCCTAGCTTGTTTTTTGCAAACTCATCTGAATCAAATGCCTTCTGGCATGACAGAACTTGAGCCGCAAATGCTTCATTCAATTCTACCAAACCCATGTCTTTTAGTTGAAGTCCCGCCCGTTTCAATGCGACCGGCGTAGAATACACTGGTCCTAACCCCATACGTTCGGGTTCTAAACCAGCAAAACCATAGGATAAAATACGCGCCATTGGTTTGTAGCCAAGTGCC
Source organism: Bdellovibrionaceae bacterium UBA2316 (assembly GCA_002345205.1). Classification (GTDB taxonomy): domain Bacteria; phylum Bdellovibrionota; class Bdellovibrionia; order Bdellovibrionales; family Bdellovibrionaceae; genus UBA2316. Next base: position 27,590 of record DDVI01000136.1, read on the forward strand.
TCTGCTTTTTCACGTGACATCAATAACAACATCGCAGCGCCATCCGTGATTGGGCACGAATTACCAGCCGTGATTGTTCCTGTTTCTTTATCAAAGAATGGTTTTAGTTTATTTAAGGCTTCGATCGTTTGAGTCTCACGAGGACCGATATCATCGATGATCGTTTCTTTATACTCCGGCGCTAATGAAACTGGTGCAATTTCTTCACGAAGTTTTTCTTTAGCTGCCGACGCTAACTTATGGGAACGTAGCGCAAATTCATCTTGAGTTTGACGAGACAAACCCCATTCCTTCGCCAGGATTTCCGCTGTTTGCCCCATGTTGATCCCAACAAACGGATCCGTCAGACCTTGCATAACTGCCGCAGAGGGCATCAATTCATTACGCATATCGCCTGATAACATCGCCTTAATTTGTTTAAGATCTGTTTTAAATAACTTCCACAACAAAGGCAAAGCCTGCGAAGGGCCTTTAGCACGCGGAAGATCCATAAATATTTTTTGGAATTTTTGCGGCATTAAGATCGGCATTTGAGACATATTTTCAGTCCCGCCCGTAACAACAACATCCATTGTTCCGCTGCGAATTTTCTCAAAACCGTTAGAAATACTTTCTAACGCCGAAGCGCAGTTTCTGTGTACTGTATACGCCGATGTTTTTTGAGGAATACCCGCACCCAAGGCAACCACGCGGGAAATGTTTACCGCATCCGGTGGATTACCTGTGTTACCAATAATCACCTCATCGACTTCATTTGTATTTAGATTTGTTTTTGCAAGAACAGCTTTTAAAGCCACCTTACCAAGATCAGCTGGATGAACCGCGGAAAATTTATCACCCGATTTAACGAACGGAGTTCGAAAACCCTCTACAATAACGACATCACGAGGCGATTTAGCTTTTGAAGCTCCCGACATAAAAAAACTCCTTAGTTTTCATTTTATTCTTCATCTAAAATGATAACCAAGGAGTAGAATTTTACAATTTTTTAATGAACCCCCATTCAAAAGACAGTATGCACTATCCTGTGGAAAATTAAACACACCGACTAATCACGTGGTCAATGTTCTCAAGATTTCTTCATAGGACTTGCTCCCGGTAGAGTTGTATCAAATTTGCTCGCGTCTCGACTCCTGGAACTGGCGCGACTGATTCAGCGACCTTAGTCTTTGGCTTCGGCTTCGCGCGCAGTTTCAAGGGAAAAAATGTTAGATTTTTAGACGGAGACGGTTTGCGGTACGTATTTTCAAAGTCTACGGCCGCTTCGGTCACACGTGTTTTAGCCATTGTTTCCACGTGTGTGTTAAACTGATCGTTCATAACCATTTCAATCTCCTTGTTAAAGTCCACAGATGAGGCTGCAAAAACGCTATAGCCACTGTGAATCATAATTATAGCTAAACAAATTGAAATCCGCTTCATGCGATCCTCCTTGATCTGTTACTTTAAACAACCGTCATGGCCGTTTGAATGAACGAGACGTCGTGCCTCATTCTTGAGCGTATCCATCCGCTCTCTGCCTATAAGACAATCAAGCCCAAAGGTTGGGTTAATATTTTTCTTTTTTTTAGCGCTATTTTTAATAGCTCGAGTTCAATTTGACATCCTCGCCTAAGCCCCTTTTAATAGGGCCTTATTTTGATTAGCGCCTCACCATAAAGGATGTTTATGAGCAACGGAAATTTTGACAATGAAGCCTTAGAGTACCACTCAAAAGGTAAGCCAGGAAAAATCGAAGTCATTTCTTCTAAACCATGTGCCACGGAAAAAGATTTAGCTTTGGCTTACTCTCCGGGCGTTGCTGTTCCTTGTAAAGTTATCGCAAAAGACGAATCTAAAGTTTACGACTACACATCTAAAGGAAATCTAGTTGGTGTTATTTCTAACGGTACGGCGGTTTTAGGTTTAGGCAACATCGGCCCATCGGCATCGAAACCAGTCATGGAAGGTAAAGGTATCCTCTTCAAACAATTCGCTGGCATCGATGTATTTGACATCGAAATCAAAACTCCAGATGTAAAAGAATTCATCCAAGCCGTTAAACAACTTGAACCCACATTCGGCGGTATCAATCTAGAAGACATTAAAGCCCCTGAATGTTTTGAAATCGAAGAAACTTTAAAAAAAGAAATGAACATCCCCGTATTCCATGATGATCAACATGGAACAGCGATTGTTAGCGGCGCTGCTTTATTAAATGCCTGCCACATCACGGGTAAGGACATGGGGCAAATTCGCGTCGTTGTTAATGGTGCGGGCGCCAGCGCGGTGGCATGCTCTAACATTTTCATTTCCCTGGGCGTAAAGCGTTCAAATCTAATGATGTGTGACTCTCAAGGTGTGATTTATAAAGGCCGCAAAGTCGGAATGAATAAATACAAAGACGCCTTTATGGTCGAAACAGAAAAACGCACATTAACAGAAGCTCTCGACGGCGCCGACGTGTTTGTTGGTTTATCCGTTGCGGGTGCGGTGACTCCAGAAATGTTATTGAAAATGAATCGTGATCCCATTATTTTTGCAATGGCAAATCCTGACCCAGAAATTGAACCCGGCGTAGCCAGAGCCGCACGCCCGGATGCGATTGTAGCTACGGGTCGTTCTGATTTTCCAAATCAGGTGAACAACGTATTAGGTTTCCCTTCCATTTTCCGCGGAGCTTTGGACACGCGCTCCACACAAATCAATGAAGCGATGAAGTTAGCGGCCGTAAAAGCCTTGGCAGCCTTGGCTCGCGAGCACGTTCCTGAACGCGTTTCTGAAACATACGGCGGGAAAGCATTTAAATTTGGTCGCGAATATTTAATACCAAAACCCTTTGATACGCGTGTTTTAATGTGGGTGGCACCGGCGGTAGCTAAAGCAGCAATCGAAACAGGCGTTGCGACTCGTAAAATCGAAGACTGGGACAAGTATCACGATCGTTTGGAATCATTCCAGGGGCCTTCTAAATCATTCATCCGCTCATCGATTAACCGCGTTCGATTAAATTCAGTGGCTGATGGCCGAAAATGTAAAATCGTTTTCCCAGAAGGGACCTCGAACAAAATTCTAAAAGCTTTACGTTCATTAGTAGATGAAGGCATCTGTGAGCCTATCTTGATCGGTTACCCAGATCGCGTACGCGAGAAAATTAAAAATCTAGAACTAACGTCGTTAGAAAATATTCCGATAATTCACCCATCTCAAAATCCAAAATTCAAAGACTATGTTCAGGAACTTTACAAACGTCGTCAACGTAAAGGCATGACATTGAAGGAAGCCGAACGATTAATGGCCGATCCAAACTACTTTGCATCCATGATGGTAATGATGGACGACGCTGACGGTTTAGTAACGGGTTCGACACAGAATTACGCCGATGCCGTAAAACCAATTCTGCAAATCATCGGCGTTGGACACAATGAAGTCGCTGCCGGTTGCAACTTAGTTTTAACAGATGATCGCTTTGTGATGTTAGCCGATACAACAATGGGCTTTGACCCTACGAGCGAGAATCTTGCAAAAATAGCTCTGCAATGCAGCCGCATCGTTGAATATTTTGGCAAAAAACCAAAAGTAGCGATGTTGTCCTATTCAAACTTCACGGCGGCTCCAGGTACGCCGGCAAAAATGAAAAAAGCAGCTGATATAGCACGCGAAATGCGCCCCGATTTAATGATCGACGGCGATATTCAAGCGGACACTGCGGTCAATGCTGAAATCGCAGAACGCATTTTTCCTTTCTGCGAAATCAAAGGTGGAGCGAACATATTAGTGTTCCCAAATCTTGAAAGCGCCAACATCAGCTACAAGCTAATGCAGCAATTAGGTAAAGTGGAAGTTATTGGTCCTTTCCTTATGGGCATTCGTCGTAGCGCGAACGTTTTACAAAGAACAACAACAGTTGAAGGAATTATTAATTCGGTAGTTTTGACGACGCTTGAAGCGCAGTTTATTAAAGCGGCTCGCGAAAACAAAGAAGCGAAAAAGATTGGGCTTTAAACTGCCAACGGCAATTAGGCAATTAGGCAGTCAGACTATCCGGCAGTCACCCCAACGGCTGCTGGCTGCTTATTGATTATACTCAAACGGAGACTGTTTTCCGCTTTTCTCTTTAAGGGCTTTCATCGCCTCGCCGTCAGTGTCTGACGATTGTAAAATAATGCGTTCAACGTTGTAATCAGGCCTGTCGTTAAAGTCCTTTTCCAGCTGCAATAGGATGCCGGTAATAACGAATAGATTGATGATCATAAAGATGGTGATAAGAATGACTTCTTTGATCCTCATGTGTCTATTTTGTTTCCACTTTGGATACCCATAAAGCAAATTAGAGGTTTTATGGTTGGAAACGACTCCTCAATATGGGATACTCCAAATCCTATGCCTCAAATCGAAGTCAAATATACCTATTCGTTCCCTATTGAAACTGTATTTTCTGCGTTTACTGAAATCACCAAATTCGAAGCGTTTTTCTTTCGTTCAGAAGGTGGAATTTTAATATCGTCGGAGCTAACTCCAGAAACAGGTGGACAGTTTACAATCACAGAAAAGCGTGGCGATATGACCATTCCCCACAATGGCACATTTTTAGAATTTGATGCGAATGAAAAAATCGCGTTTGTCTTTGGCGTAGGTGAAGGCAGTGATCAAAGCAATTATGTTGAGTTGTTTTTTGGCACACGTCCCTCGGGAACAGAGGTCACTGTGAAAACGGAAATTGAACCCGCCGAAATGGTGGACCGCTCAAAACTGGGATGGACACAAATTTTAGCCGGACTAGAAAAAATGCTCTCGGCTGACGCAGGCGCAGGCGTGATGTTACCCACAAAAGATAGCCAGGGAAATACTCTTACCAATGAAGACTCTGTAAAAGTCATAAAAGATCTCAATGTAAAAGGATCTTCGATGGTGGTAAAACGAGGCACGCTTGTTAAACGCATTCGTTTGATTTCTGGCAATAACGAAGAGGTTGACTGCAAAGTCGATGGAGTAGCTCTGCGCTTAGAAACGCAGTGGTTACAAAAGGTTTAACTTTTTTATTCTGCTTCATAGTCTTTCGATGAATCATTACCGCCTCTTTAAGAGCAATTTCTGTCGCTCGTCTGTCTAATTTTCTACAGGTGAAAAAATCGCGGGTCTCTGGCAGACTCAATAACTCATGCTTCATTTGTTTTTTTCATTATTACTATCCTGCCTTTTACTGGCTCCGGCTTCGCGAGCCAATGAAGGGTTTGTTCACGATCTTTCACACATGCCACCGATATTCCAAGGACTCACTCAGCGTGTGTTTATGGTGTATTCAAGTAAAGATCAGCGAGCCATTGGAACGGCGTTTTTGGTTTTCAATGATGGGACCCGAGCTGTATTTGTTACCGCCCGCCATGTTCTGTACAACCTACATCCTAAACAATTAAAAGAACGCTTATCGCAGTTATCTTTGCATCAGTCGGCGTTTTGGCAGAGCGGGGTGCACAGTTTTTTACGCTCTGAATATGCTGTTTTTCCAACAGAAATCGGTGCCCTACAAGATAACACTTCGGACTGGAAACTTTCAGGCCGAGCAAGCGATATTGGATATTTCATTACAGACTCACATCCAAACATGCCTTTACTTGATCTTGAGCAATCAATTGGAAAATCCATAAAGCGTGAGGCGAGTCCCTACCAAAAGAGAAAGAACTATATACTTGGCTACCCCGCGCTTTATCATCGCGACGAAGCGGGTTCGCTGATTCAGTCAATGCAGATCAGTTTAAGCCAAGGGGATATATTTCATTTTGAAAATAAGAATAAAAAATTTATTGTGCATTCGACTGCGGATTCACGGGGTGGCAATTCGGGTGGCCCCGTCTACAGCGAGACAGGCCAACTGTTGGGAGTACTTTCCGGTGGCCCAATGGCGAAAGGTTACGTTCCTTACCGTAATGGAATGAACAGCGCCATCTCGCCTGTTGACTATGTTCGCAGTATGGTTGGAAATTTATTATTGGGTCGAAGAACAAATATGGCCTCAAGCAAAATGTGCCATTGGTTCTATCGGTAACCGGTCACTGACCGAGCCGGCTAATTATTGCTTTTAAAAAGCCCCTCAAACTGAGGAGCCTTTAAATTTTAGTTCAAGCAATCTAGTTTAGCGACAGTTGATAATCTGGCACACTTGACCGGTTGATTGACAAACATAAAGTGCACGTTGGCTAGCTGTAAATGTATCGTTGCCGATTCCGTAGGTGATCAAACCGTTAGCTAAACCGACAGCGTTGCAAGTGTACACATACGGCACAACCGGAACCACAGGTACTGGGACTGGGTACGCTGGTAAAGGCAACGGGCGTGGATAATGAGGGTAATACTGAGCCTCGGCCGCTAAACCCAAAGTCAACATAGCCATAACAATTAGTAGTAGATTTTTAATCATAAAGACTCCTTTTTTATAGCTATGGACCTATTAAAATACTCGATACAGGTCAACCGGAAATTAATCTAATCCGATTTGTACATACCAATTATTCAAAATACGTTGCCAATTCGATTTAGCTGCCGCCTCATCGAAGTTCATTATTTCGTGTTTTAGCACGACGCGATCTTTCGTTTGGATCATGTCCACATGACTGCTGGTTTGAATCTGACCGCCCGTCGTAATTCGGTATAAATACTGATCGATTTGCCAGTTTCCATCGCCACTAATTTGCCAGTTTTCACTTACGACCTCGATATGGGCGTATTGAAATACACCGTTTATATCGTAGCCACCCACCAAACTGAAATAATTGGCCACATGAGGTTTTGCTGTGTCGGCAGGTTCGATATGCTCAACATATAAATAATCCCCGTACGGACTTTCTAAAAGTTTACCCGTCTTTTGGACACTATCTAAAATTTTATTCCAATTTTTAGAACTTACTGATTGTTCCGGCTGCGCATAAACTGACAAACCGAAAAACAAAAATAGAATCAAAAAACCACTTCTTAAACTTAGTTGCATAAACCCTCCAATGGTTACTGAAAAATCGTAAGCACAAAAAACCATCGTAGCAATCGTTAAAATAAAAAAATATTTCATCTGTAGAGAAATTCACCAGATGGGGAATTTTTCACTGGACGACCTACAGCGAACGGTATGAAATATAGGCACTTATAAGGAGTCTCATGAACTTTCGTTTTCCTTCGGTTCATCACTTAAAAAATGAATTCATTCGCGTTTTGCGTCGCTTCCCATTGACGTCCGTTATTGTTTTAGTTGCCTCAGTGATCGTGGTTTACTTAATCGAATCCAAACACTCGCTGATGTTAAACGACCCGATTGGAGACTTTTTATCAGCGCTCGCTTTAGGGTTGCCTTTATCGGTTGCGTTTCAACTAATTGCTGAAAACAAACCGTCATGGTTAAAAGTGCCCGATTTTATTATTCCCTATTTAGCGATGGCCCTGATTGTTGCCTTCTATTTATGGCGACAATCCCATAATGGCGAAGGCGAATTCATTCGTTACGTCCAGTGGGCACTCTATAGTCACCTTTTAGTTTCCTTTGCGCCATTCTTAAAACGGTCACACCCAAGGTCATTTTGGAACTTTAATTACAAAATCTTTATTGCGTTTTTGGTAAGTCGTTTCTTTGGCGGATTTCTGTTTGTTGGACTCATCTTGGCCTTAAAAGCCATTTCGTCGTTACTTGAAATCTCTGTTCGCGATGCTTCTTACGGAAACCTAGCAGCACTCTGCTTGATCACGGTGTCCACATTTCACTTTTTAGCACTCATCCCTACTGAACCTGTAGAACAACTCGATAGCGAGGAAGATTCTCCCAAACTACTAAAAATATTTTGTCAGTACATACTGGTTCCACTCAATGCAGTGTATATTTTTATATTATATGCATACATGCTCAAAATTGTTCTAAGTGGCCTATGGCCAAGTGGAATGATTTCATGGCTGGTCGCTGCGGCCTCTATTTTAGGCGTGTTCGCACTTTTGATGATGAACACATTCTACCACAAGCAAGAAAATAAATGGATGCAGACGTTCCAATCGATTTATTATATCAGCATCATTCCATTACTTGCAATGGGGTTACTAGCGGTAGCCAAACGTGTGAGTCAATATCAGTTAACCGAAAAACGTTACGCTTTGATTATACTGTGCCTCTGGTTAATGGGAATTGCTCTTTACAATCTGATCTCGAAAAAGAAAAACATCATTCTGATTCCCGTTTCACTTTTCCTGGTCACGCTCTTGTCCTCGTTTGGACCTTGGGGTATTTATCAAGTAGCGTGGCGCAGTCAATCCGATCGTTTAGAAGCGCTCTTGATTAAATACAGTGCCATTAAAGACGGGGTCATGATTCAAAATAAAAACGAGTTTTCAAAAGAGGATGCGTTTGAGTTTCGCGAAGCTCTAACCTACTTAATCCGTTCACATGATTCAGATAAAATACCCGATCTGTTTTCATCCGCAGATCGCAGAGAATTAGAAAAAATCGCAAAAAATAAATCCTACGGCGTCATTAACGATGTCGATGCGTTTATGCGTAAAAAATTGAAGGTCCCAGATAACTTTAGCAAAACTGACTACGTGAGCATGGATAGAAGTTTCTATAACGACTATCGTTTTGCATTCATAGAGCCCAATATTCTATACTATCTGGTCGATACTCATCAAAGCTTAACTATCGACCTTCCAGAAAAAAATACAAAGTTCACAGCGAAACTTGATCCCACAAATTTAGAATTAATTTTAACTAAAAATGATCAGCCCTGGTTTACCGAAAGCCTAAAGCCCCTGATAGAAAAAGTCGAAGACGCTAGAAACTCGAATGGCAAAATTAAAATCGAATTCAAAAATGAATTTGCCGAGGGTACATTTTTACTGACGTCGTTCTATTCCGCCGGGTTCAAAACTGGCACCAAAAATTACTCCGTGACCGGAGTTTTGATTTTACGTCTTGCTCAGTAAAAGACTTAAAATGACAGATAGGGACTATGCCGATCATAGTCCGCAAAGACTAACTCGAGTTGTTTTTTCTCGCGGTCGACAAATTCAGTGATGGCGTGACTTAAACCGGGATGATTGATCTGATGAGCGCTATAGGTTAACGTAGGCAGAAAACCGCAAGGGCCCTGTATTGCGCCCGACACCCCCAATACCTGCCAAACAATCGTTGAGTGCCTATAAAATTCAAAGCACCCGCTACGGGTTGATCATTATGATAAGCTAAAACCAAAAGAATTTTGTCTTTCATCGTTTCAAAAATCAATCTAAAGAAATCGCCTGTTAAAAACTCGAAGCCCTGCTTTTTATCCATCGTACTTTGATAAAAACCATGCATGATGTCGGCATGACTCTGGGTCAATTGTGCGCCAGTCAGTTGCTCAATTCGAATCCCCTGCTCAGCGACCTGAGACCGTTCGCGAGAAACTTCACGACGACGCTTTCCCGTTAAGTTATTTAAAAACGAATCAAAATTTTCATAATTTCTATTGGACCAGTGATATTGAAAACTATTGCGAATAAAAAATCCCTGACTCTTAAAAAAACTTATTTCACTCTCTGGTATAAATAATTGATGAATAGAACTTACCCCCGCCGAGTGCACAAATTCCTTAGAGGCTTGCAACAAAGTCTGTTTAGTCAGTGCCTGTTCATCCCGTGAGCAATTAAAATCGATTAGAAATTTCGATCCCGTAGCGGGTGTAAACGGTATGGCCGATATTATTTTAGGATAGTATTTAATTCCAGCATTGTAAGCCGCTTCAGCCCAGCCAAAATCAAATATAAACTCACCATAACTGTTGTCTTTGGCAAATAACACCAACGCCCCAGTTAATCGATCGTTAATCCACGCCGTAATATAAATAGGCGTCCAGCCAGTCCGTTCCCCTAAACAGTGAGTCTCCTCAAGCGAGGACAAGAATGCGTAATCTGTAAATGGAAAATCAGGCGCCTGTAAACAGCGCCAGGATTCTGGATCTATATTTAATATAGAATCGATAATTCTAATTTGATTCTTGAACAGACCGCTCATAAGTCCTAGATCTTAATACAAATTTGAAGTAAAGTAAGCGCGGATTTAAATAAAGGAAAAATAATGCAAATTCACAGCTCCGAAAATACCAATCGACCACGTGAAAACCAAGAAACAGGCATTATTTTGGACGAGCGCCTAAAGACCCCGGCCATGCATGCCGTCGTCGTTCATAACGACCCGTTTACCCCACGCACTTTTGTCGTCGAAGTCCTACGCATGGTTTTTGGAAAAAACGAAGAACAAGCTAAGCATATCATGTTGACCGCCCACACAACGGGCCATGGGGTAATTGCTATTTACACGCGTGAAATTGCAGAAACTAAAGCCTCTCAAGCTAACACCTACTCGCATGATCAAGGCAAACTATTAATATTTTCAGTTGAAGAAGTTTAACTTCATGCTAGAAGTATTTTAGAAATTAGACCATAGGACTACCCATGCCATCATTTGATATTGTTTCAGAACTAGATATGCAAGAAGTTGACAACGCCATTAACCAAGCCCGTAAAGAAGTGGAAGGTCGTTACGATTTCAAAGGAAGTTCGGCTGAAATCAAGTGGGACAAAGACAAAAATGAAATCATATTCCAAGCCGAAGATGAATACAAAATGGGTGCTATTTCTAGTATCATTCTAAACAAAGCGGGTAAACGCGGCATCGACTTAAAGGCGTTTAAACTAGAACAAATCGAACCGGCTGGTGGCAAAACACTTCGTCAAAAAATAAAACTACAGCAAGGTTTGGAAAAAGAAGTTGCAAAAGACATAGTTAAATATATCAAAGATTCTAAATTAAAAGTCCAACCACAGATCATGGATGATAAAGTTCGCGTTACATCAAAAAGTATTGATGAACTTCAAGAAACAATGTCTAGCCTGCGCAGCCAAAACTTCCCGGTACCATTGCAGTACAACAACATGCGATCTTAAGCCTTACCGAAAATCCGTTTCAGTTGCGCCTTTTGGTAGGCGCCAAAAACACCATTAAACAAACAACGCACTAACGGATCCTCAAACACATCGGCGTCAGCCAAATCTGTCTCACAGTCCGGCTCAAACTGAATGTCATTGATCCGCATGTACATACTCGTTAACGATTCGCCCCACTCAAGCGCCGCATACAGCTTAGCCACCGGGACTTCCGTCAGCCATGCCGTTTTGTCAGTGTGGGCAGCTATCCTGGTGATTCGTCGTCCTTGAATCTTATAATCAAGTGTTCTAACGTGTCCTAAGTGGTCATATAAATTTAATCCCCATAGGCGAGGCTGACCAAAATAGCCCACGTCATAGTCGTGATCGTGCGGATACAATTGAGCGTACACATTCGGTAATTCGTCCATGCAATAGGTAAAAACTCGATCGTTCTCTGCCTTATTAATTGGCGCTATCTGAGTGGCTATTTGTGCCGTCGTCGGAATCACTGCCTCTGGGTGATATTCGTAGTCAACGTCTTGATTTCCGATGGGCTTAACCCACCCTAACCGCGACGACATGTGAAAACTATGCTTATCCAAGGCAATTGAAACGCCTGGATTCAAACGCAATACTTGGGTTTGAGGCAGAATAGCTTTAATTTCATTTTCAAAACGCCGGTACGTTATCGGAAAAAATGCGTGATTGTACCAAGACCAAGACTCATGAATAAACTGACATGAACTCGGAACGACAATTTTAGGGTTCAAAGACTGAATTTGCTCGAGCCATTCAAAAGGGAACTCGATCGGCTGGTTCTTAAACCGTGACGGACTCAGTACTTCGATTTCCCGCATCGTTTGAAATGGCCATAAAATCATATCCCAAGGGCCACGTTGTTTTAATTTACTTACGGTATCATGATCAATCCAAGAATCCACCACGTTCAAAATATTCAATCCGTCTGTTTGTATATGGAAAATAGAATCCACATCCACATCTAAGGCCGGCAACGTAGTCACCCGAATAGAACCTGTTTCGACAGTCTCATTCAATTGTAAAGACATCACGTTCAAAAAACCAAGTGAGCGGATAATTTCTAACATTTCGTTATGCACGCAGAAAATGTAAATCGGAGTTTCCCGATTTAAAAATGCTAAACTTTCCAATGAACAATGATCATCATGATAATGAGATATAAAAACGGCATCGAATTTTAACTCACGAATTTGCGCAGTATCAAATACTACGTTTGGAAACGCAAAACAGTTTCGACTAAACGGTGTTTCAAAAATAGGATCAAAGAGTATGTGAGTACGTTCACACTCAAAAGAATACCCAGCATGAAGAATTCTAGAAATTTTTAAAGCCATGGCTAGACTATTGACTCTGATCTATTTTTTGAAAATAGCTCTGACACGACGCCGAGGTTTCATTTTTTCGATTATAATGCATGCTCTTATCAAAATTTCGACCGATACAGGTCTCTAGAAAATTTCCTGTCAGAAAGGACGGCCGGGCTTTTCTAATTATCGCCAAACGATCTTCGCAATCCCCATACGAAGATATCCACGCCGACATACACGTTTCTTCCGATAAATTATAGCACTCAATTTGTTTAGAAAGAGCCCCACAGGGTGATCGATCCCCCTCCGGCGCCAGCTGACCTGAAACATGGGCAAAATAGAAATAAAGGGTCGAGATAAAAATAAAAGCAAAGCCAGCGGTTGTATCCATCCAAGAAGACGCTTGATAGCGTGAACTAATGGGAGTCTTAATAAAAAGATAAAGGCCAATACCAAACGGTAAAAGAAAAATAACGTCCCAAATATTCATAGATTTATTTTTCAGCAGTTTTTATAGTTTGTAAACGGATAGTTTAATCTTTGATGATAATACGATCAGAAATCTCGTTCTTATTCACCGCCTGAGCTGGCAAATGGGTTCGCAAAATTTCTCCGCAACGTTCAACGGCCGATTCAAAACCTTTTGACCATTCTTTGCGATGCAAATGCGCGGATAAAATATCGATCACTTCTTGCCATGTTGATTCAGGATAATATTTGGCAATCCCTTCATCCGCTAAAATAATCGCCTTACGTTCCATTATCGATACAAAAAGCAAAATTCCCGTGCGTTTTTCGGTGTGTTTTAAATGATTAGCAGACCATTCTGCGTGCGCCCGATTCCAAACTTGAAACTCACGATCCTGGGCGGGTATTAACCAGCGCTGTATTACCATACTACGAGACAGAACAGCGCCAATCAAAAAACAAATCAAAAATACGCCGGCGATAGGTAACCCCCACCATGATCGAACCCAAAGTTGACTCCACTCTAATAGCGCAAGAGAAACCAAACTGAATACAATTAATCCGACATAAAATGGCAGATGCCCGATCACAGAACTACGCCTTACAATCATCGGTACAATCTCGCCACTGGTGCCGACTTCTGCTTTTTTAACTGCGGCGCTTATTTTTGTAATTTCAGCATCCGTTAAGAATCTATTACCAATCACTGGATGCTCCTCCGCCACTAAAGCCACCGCCGCCACCTGACCAGCCGCCGCCACCAGAACCCCAACCGCCGCGGCCCACAGAGTACCCCGTGCCGAAGCCGCCTATGAATGGCAAAAAGCCACTTCGTCGACGTCGTCCAAGCATATTAATTAGAATAAACAGAAACAAAATAATCCAAAATAAGTAAGATTCACCCTCTTTTTCTTGAGAAACGCGATCAGGTGCCGCTGATTGAAGATGATTCTGAGCATACTCGGGATCAATAGCGCGAATAATTTCCGCTATGGCTGCCGCAATTCCAGCCGCAAATTCTGAGGATTTAAACAAAGGTCGCACGCGATCATCCAGAATCCGTTTAGTTTGAATATCCGTTAATGCGCCCTCTAACCCTTGCCCAACTTCAATCCGCATTTTTCTATCATTTGCAGAAACCAAAAATAAAATGCCATCATCGCGCTTTTGATTTCCTAGCTTCCACTTATCGGCAAGTTCGATACTATATTGCTCAATCGTTAGACCTTGTAAATCCTGAACAATAGCGACTTGAATCTGCGCTTTGCCGACCTGACGATAGCTATAAAGCCAGTTTTCAATTTCCATTTTTTCCGAGCGAGACAACCAACCTACTTCATCAACGACCGGTGAATTCAGCGACGGCAATGTGACAGCAAAAACAGTAGTCGCTAGAAAAAGGGAAATAAAAAAAGAGACGTTACGAACTAGACCCATTAAAATTTTACTTCAGGTGGTTTTTGAATTTTTTCTTTTTCGTCCGCCGTCACATCCCATTGAGGCATTTTATCATGATGATACAGGAATGAATTCGTCCAACTTGTAGGAGGCACGGTCACTAAATTATTAAACTCTTTAACAGTGTCGATATAGCGTTTACGAGCAATGGTAATTCTGTTTTCAGTACCTTCAAGCTGTGCTTGTAAATCACGGAAGTTTTCGTTGGCCTTTAAATCTGGGTACTTTTCAGCAACCACTAATAGACGACCTAAAGCACTACCCAGCTGCCCTTGCGCTTCGGAGTATTTCTGAATTTGTTCTGGAGTCGCTTTAGATGGATCTAACGTAACTTGAGTCGCCTGCGAGCGGGCTTGAGTGACCCCCTCAAGAGTTTCCTTTTCATGCTTTGCGTAGCCCTGCACTGTCGCAACCAAATTTGGGATCAGATCGGCGCGACGCTTATATTGATTAGTAACTTCTGACAAAGCAGCTTCAACTTCATTTTTAGAAGCTGGTATCGATTGAAAACCACATCCAGTTAAAAACACTACCGTTACAAACAACAAACCAACATAACGCATGTAGGACTCCTTAAAATGTACCTGACTCACAGTATGAATTCAGCTTGACGTTTGTAAAGTAGAAATCTTCCAAGCGGCATTTTTTAAACAGATTTTATTCTATAACCAGAGTATTGAATCCACCTGCGCAATAAGTTGCTTGACCAAGGCATCGATTTCACGTTGTTCAACGATCTTACGCTCTAAGTATTTTAAATTTCCTCCGGGACTTATAACAAAACCTACCCGACGAACAATAGGAAATACACGACTTGGAAAATACTGGTAGTAGTCAGAATTCCGATTTAAAACCTCGTCCACCGTCACAACCACGGCGGCGCTGTAGATTTTGTTTAATTCCTTCTGCCACTCCTGCCATTTTAGTTCTTTAGCTTCAATACAGGCTTGTTTTCGCAGATTATCCAATTTCACGAAAAGAGTATCAACTTCAACTTGGCTGCGAGGATTAAATGCGCTGAAGTTAGGTGTCACTTCTGTCAATTGAGGCATAACAAAATCGGTCATCTGAGAGAAAATTCGGCATAACTCTTTTGGATTTTCGTAATTTACCAACGCATACGTTTCATCGATCAACTGATTCAGCTTATACAGTGAGCTATGGATTTTCTCTAAAGCTTGGTGATGGTCGCCTATTTGACTAGCGCGATATAAAACATGATACTGAATCAAATCCGCTTGTTCCTCGGTCGTGTTGCCGACCAAATGACTGTATTCATGCGCCACTAATGCTACTAACCGCGGTGCAATTTGAATTTCGCTCATTTTACTGGTTATAGCCTTTGTACTAAGGCAGATGTCATCACCCGTTGGCGCGAAAATACTGGCATCTTTTTTAACTCCATTACGATCCAAGCACGAATCTTTTGAATTTAGAAAAATGCGAGGCGAAGAAATAAGCCTAAACAACGTGTCTCTGTCTTTGAAAAACAGATCCCATGCCTCGCCCGTAATTTGATTTTTCTTAACAGCATAGTCGACATAAAGACTATTAATCACCACGTTCAAAAGTGACGGCACCTTCGTGCGAAAAATATGTTCTACCATTTGCTGTGATACCGGCTGACCATCATCAAGCTCGCCACCACCACTGGTGATAGGGCCAGACTGTGACCACGCCAATTGACTTACGCACAACCAAAACAAAGCTATATTTTTAAGCATCCCCACTCCAAAATGTATATAGCTTTGTAAATAACCGAGTCACGTCTGTATATATCTTTGTTATAAAAAAATTAACTCATCCCGCCGTATTTCTTCGAATTTTTTGACTCAAGCGAAAGAACGCTTCAGCATCATTTGGTTCAACCCAATTGCGTCCCACTTTCTTTAAATCCGTATCATCTCGGTCGATACCCAAAAAATGCACATAGTCAAAATCGCAAATAAAAAAATGATCACGATACGGAAGTAAAAAACCATCGCTTGCTTTGAGCTGCGCTTCCGCTTGATCATAGCTTTTATACCAAACTTTCCAGCGGGCCGAGCTACCCTTTGGGCAATAATGTTCGGTGGCCTCAAATAATTCTTTGAGCTCGCGCCAGGATTTAAAACCGGACGCTTTGGCTAGAATATCAAAGGCGTCTTTAAGCTGAATGGGTTTACCCGCATTCTTCTTTAATTTCTGAAGCAACTTGGCCTTAATTTTAAGAGATTCGATTCCGGCTGTAGACATATAAACAGTCTCCTTTGGTCGTGTTGCCAATGCCCGCATTTGGCAACCAAAAGAGTTAATTACATGCTTTTTAATCGGAGTGAGGTACTCTTTGGCGGGTAGGCGCCTCCGGGGAGCCTTATTTAAGAGTATGCATGAAATATTTTCTAAAAGCAAATTCAAACTGTCGCCCCGCTTTAGTTGAGGATAAAAGACCGCGTAGGAGATATCATGAAACTACTATTCGTATCTGTCCTTTTACTTTCAACGTGGGCCCTGGGCGCAAATAAAGTAATTCAAAAAACTCGCATCGTAGACGAAAAAATTATAGCAGCCGAAGGTTGTTCAATATCGGGCGATTATATTCATGATGCTTACAGTTCAACTCAGTATAGATACACAGTTACGATGAAAATTAAAATTCTTCAAAAACAGGAAGTCTTCAATGTCAACGTGAAGAAACCTTTGTTCGGTAAAAAAATAGAAACTGAAATTGCAAACTCGGCTAAACCCGGACCAGATAAAACAATTGCATCCACCCGCTCGGTAAAATTTGATGCTCGTTTCCCAACCGAAGTAAATCGTTTGGCACTTTTAAAAGCGTGTGATGATGAACAGGTATTTATCAACACAGGCTCTTACCCTCCACCGCCACCTAAACCACCGGAAGAACCTAAAAAACCAGTTACGCCGCCGGCTACCACAACACCAACGACGCCAACAACTCCCGTATTGCCAGGCATTCCTGCAGTACCTGGAACGTCACCTACACCTGATCCACTGTTTCCAATAGAGGTGCTTCCGGGAAATCCCGCTGACCTTCCGACTTTGCCCGAGCTGCCGGGGGCAGACACTCCTGCTGCAAAGACCACTGAAACTAAAAAATAATTTTGCTTAGCCCCAATCTTCTAGACTGATGTCGGTCGAGATATAAAAACAACACTTCAGATTTCATATAAATCTCCGATGCATGTATGTCGAAAAAAAACAAAGGAGACATTATGAAAAGCAAAAATTGGCAGGGTTGGGTTCAAGTAAAATGGAAACCAGGAACTCCGGATACGGCGTGGAAAAGCTGGACAAAGAACCCCTCTGTAAAAGGCGTTTGGTCAACGCAAGGCAACTGGGATTGCACGATCTG
Organism: Bdellovibrionaceae bacterium UBA2316; assembly: GCA_002345205.1. Classification (GTDB taxonomy): domain Bacteria; phylum Bdellovibrionota; class Bdellovibrionia; order Bdellovibrionales; family Bdellovibrionaceae; genus UBA2316. The sequence continues at coordinate 45,131 of DDVI01000136.1, forward strand.
GATCGACGTAAGCACTCAAGATCAATTCGAAGAATTCGTTTGGAAAAATATCCGCAACAACAAATGGGTCGAAAACACAGAGTCATTCTGGGCTAAGCAATGGTGGGGATCATCTAAAGCCGCTTAGTTTCTTTTGTAATAAATGATATCACCAGTTCACCCGAATTCAGTGTAAGTTTTGGATTATTCATTAGTCGCGCCTGAAACTGGGCGCCCATTCCTTGACTATACACAAAGGATGCTAACGTTTTTGCATCCATGTCTTTACGAATTTCACCCGAGCGCTGCCCTTCGTTAATTTGTAGTTCAACCCAACTTAGCCATTTTTCAACAAATGCGTTCATCTCTTTCTGTACTTCTTTTGAAAGACTTTGAAAATCCGCAATCAGAGACATCACCGGACAAATTTTTCGTTTATCACAGGAAAACATGTAAAAAACATCAAATACCTTACGCACTTTTTGTAATGGCGATTGTTCCGTTAATGTCAGAACCCAAGCGCCGAACTTTTCGCTATAGTTGCGAATAATAGAAATTGTTAATTCATCCTTGCTAGCGAAATGATCGTGTAGGATGCAACCCAATTTAAAAATATGTTCAATTTGGGACGATCAAATAACCGAGTTTGAATTTTTCCTATGACTATGCTAACAAGTATCACATGGATGCACATTATCACAAAGTTATGAAAGCCCGCGATGGAATCAAAGAAACAGGAACTCGTATGTACTTTGCTTACTCGGGCGTCTTGGATCGCGAAGCCTTTGAAATATGGCGCGAAGAACACAGCTATCAATTTTTTCAATTACCTAAAGGTGACCTTGCGGAAGCTAAGGGTGTAGATTTGATTTTTGATTTCCCATCCCGCTGGTGGGGTGGACGCGTGGCGGGCCTGATCGACAAACCAGGTGCATCCGTATTTGGGCGGCTTTTTGAAATCGACGCAGTCAATTGGCCCGTCGTTCAACACAAAGAAGGCGTGGTGACAGGCATGTCGGTCGAACGTACTCTAAACGTAATCGCTAATGGAAAAGAAGTTGAAGCCACCGCGTTTGTGACCTCCCCTGATCGCGCCAGCACAGATGGTCCTGTTAGCCTGCGATTTATAGAAGCACTTATCAGTGGCGCTAAACAATCGGGTCTTCCAGAAAATTATATAGCCACATTAAAAAACAAAGCCGTTTAACAACGGCCCTGACGCCCTAGAACGTCCTTTTCGACCAAATCTTAAGCAGCGTTTTCTTCAGACTCAAAATATACTCCCTATTAAGTCGGTTCGGTTCATGCAGATCCAAAGTCTTCGACGTAACTTCGAAAGGACCTAGCCATGAATCGCTTTGTAAAATTCTTTCTTGTTGTCTCACTATTTTGACTATCCTATTCCTTCGCGAAATTGTTGGATCAAGCCCAACGCGAAGGTGAAGCACACGCGGTGTTGATGTTAAGTCTCGTTCGCCGTGGCCTTTATCCGCAAGCGGCGACTCAAATAAATGACCTCGTGAAAAAGCAATTTAACCCTAAATTTAGATTCGACTATCAAAAAATTGATAGCGACTACCATTATAAAAAAATACCACTTCCGTTATATCAAGATTATGTTCGTGTTCCAGAAACGCTCCAAACAAAGCCAACAAGTCATTTTCTGTTTATTTTGGACAGCTATTTAAAACGAGCTAAAGTTCTTCCGAACCCACGCCAATACGTTGATTTTTTTATCAATGTAGTCCTTGAAAATCCTAATAGTCGCCCAAATATTGGAACGGTATTAGATGCACTCATGTATCGCTTCCCTGGTCTTGAAGGAGAACGTATAGCCGCCGATCTTATCGTAAAACATTTTCAGGCTCACCCTGACTCGAACATGTTCTGGAATATTGATCCATTTGATCGGCGAATCCTAAATAACCTTCCGCTCGAGCTTCAAATTAAAATGCTAACATCCTATCTAGGTTTAGATCACCTATTTGTCGTAGGTCGCGAGTACAGCTATCTCTATGAAACCATCCTTATGAAGTACAAATCTCTGGTTTCGAACGAAACCTATTTAGATTTTATTTCCGGGCTCATCGATCGGTACAACAAAGACCGGTTTTTAACACCGTTCCCAGATCGGGTTGCGGGCGTTCTAATTGCCGAGTTTTTAAAAGAGGGCAAAACGTCTGAGAACGCAAAAGCCAGATTTCAAGCATTATTCAACAATGACTTTTTTAAGTCAGGGTTGTTTAATATTGTGAATCGCGGAGAAAACATTCAGCGTCTGAAATCATTTGCGAGGGATTTGCACTACGTCGACAAAGAACTTGCCGCTATCGCCGTTAAGGAATTTTTGAGACGCACCCCTCAATATTTAACTAATGAAGAGGTGATGAAAGATTTGATTCGTCCCTACATTATTAATTTCACAGACAATGTTCACGAAAATAAGTATCTTCGATATATCTCTACAAGTTTGGATACGCCTATTGGAAGCGCTAGTGAAAAAAAACGACGTGAACTTTTTAAATTATACTATTCAGAAAAGAAACCCTTTCCGGTGGACGCAAAGGTTATTGTACCTTCATTCGGCGTTCACACAGGGCCCAGCTGTCAACAATTCTACGGTGTTCGATAGCTAATCCTTAATTAAAATAGCGCTTCATGTCTATGATTGTTTGATAT
>DDVI01000136.1:48073-55233 GCA_002345205.1 Bdellovibrionaceae bacterium UBA2316
ATATCAAACAATCATAGACATGAACTTCCAATACAGACTTTTTTCTAAAAATTTCCCATCAGCTGGCTTATAGAGCGATACATATTTTATCATTTCATTAATTTTAAATAATGCTGGAAAAAATTTTTATATTTTCTATTCTAAAACACTATGACGTCACTACCATTTAAAGAAAACACGGAAATGCAATTGGGAGTCGAAATTGAAGTCCAGCTCATTGACCGCAAAACAAAGGATCTGACGCCGACAGGTCGAGCCATCCTGCAATCATTATCATCCAATCCCGATGCCAAACATATTAAATCTGAGCTTTTTCAAAGTATGTTAGAGATAGATACCCCGATTTCGAAAAATGCACACGATGCTAGCGCCTCTCTGAGATCATCGATGAACCTCATGCAAGACGCTGCTGATAAGTATGGTACTGACATTATGATGGCAGGCACTCATCCGTTTGCAAATTATACGGAAAGTTTACTAACTCCACATACTCGATATTTCAATTTAGTTGACCGCAATCAATGGATTACTCGCCGCCTGCAAATATATGGACTGCATGTCCATATTGGAATGAGAAATGGCGATCATGCTATCGCTATGAACAATGCTCTCTGTCATTATTTGCCTCTGATCCTGGCTCTGTCGGCCAGTTCTCCATACTGGAATGCTCAAGATACAGGCCTAGCCTCGAGCCGCATTACTTTTTTCGAATCGACACCAACGGGTGGCCATCCCTATTTATTAAATTCATGGCGAGACTTTGAAGAACTAATAGAACGGCTCACCTATTCAAAATCGATCACATCACTCAAGGATTTATGGTGGGACATTCGACCCAATACTGACTATGGAACTATTGAAATTCGAATTGCCGATTGCCCACCCACCATCAAAGAAACCGAAGCGCTAGTGGCACTCATTCACAGCCTGGCGGTCTTTATAGATGAGGAACTTAAATCAGGTCGACTTTTTCACCCACCCCCAGAATGGATTCTTCGCGAAAACAAATGGCGCGCCTCACGCTATGGAGTCAAATGCGCATTGATCCAAAACCAAGATGGTAAGACGTCGTCGTTTGCCGACTCTTGGTATACATTAAAAGAAACCCTAAAGCCCATTTACCAAAGATTTTCTTACGAGGTTCAATTTGATTTCTTAAGTAGCTTAGTCACCAAAGGCCCGAGCTATGTTCGACAACGAAGACATGGTCAAGACTTAAAACACGTAGTGAATCATTTGATCCAAGAAAATCACGATGATCACCCACACTGGGATTAGTTGCCACCTAATTATAACTAGCGTACAGTTTTAAACATGATTCTAGTTTTAAACGGTAGCCCCAGTGGAAAAAAAGGCAATTGCCACGTTTTAATACAAAAACTGACACAAAAAATGAAATGTCATTCCGATTGGCAAAAAAAAGGCGCCATAAAGATCATCCATTTAGCCGAGTATAAATGGTCCAAGGAAACTCAAAAGAGCCTATTTGCAAGTCTCGACCATGCCAATGGATTCATATTTGTGACCGGAACCTATTGGGATTCCTGGGGAAGTCCATTGCAAAGATTCTTAGAAAATGTAACTGAACTTGAAGGTAGCACCACATTTATGGGAAAGCCTGCGGTAGTATTAGTTCTCAATCATTCGGTGGGCGGCAAAGGGGTTTTATCACGCTTACAGGGCGTTCTGTCGACTATAGGATGCCTAATTCCGCCCATGTCTGGTTTTGTTTACTCGTGGGTTTCAGAACAGGTTATAAAAAATAACTCCACTAAAGAAACGCAGAAAGACATGTGGTCTTTAGATGACTTAGATATTATTCTTGAAAACTTTAAAAAGGTTTTAGCAATTAAAGTAAAATGGAGCGCTTGGCCCGTGGACGAAAAAGATTTCCGCAAAGTTTGGTTACGATGAAATCTGAATTGACTACCATTCCTTTAAGCGAAGGCCGCTCACTCATCGCGAGCCATTCATTAGCTAAAACAAAATCAAAGCGTTGGATCGTTTTTTTAACGGAATCAGGATCTGATTTTCGAAGTGCCGATCGCAAAGAACTCGAAAGCCTAATCGGCCCAAAAGTGGCCCGCCATTTTAATTTTTTGATTATTAACAAACCTGGCCTTAGCCCTGGAAAAACAAATCGAAGTTTATTCGAAAACTCGTTTCGGCGTACTCGCCGAATTGAGGATGCGCTCGCAACAATGAAAACAATAGTTCCCAAAGATCATGACATTCACCTAGTTGGGTATTCAGAGGGTGCCTATTTAACACCCCAAGTAGCCAGACGCGATAAGCGAGTTAAAACGATCAGCATGATTGGCGGTGGAACACGCGGTTGGCTCAAAGAAGAACTAAATACAGCAACCGCACGCGAGAAAAAATCCTACGCAAAAATAATTAACAAAATATACAAGAATCCGAATTCATTAAAAAGGTGGAATGGGTTTTCATATGCGACATGGTATTCTTATCGGGGTGATAATACCTTTCAAGCTTTGCGAAATTTAAAGTTACCCACGTTAGCTATTTTAGGCGCACGCGACACCGTTATTGATTTACGTTCTACTATTGTCGACATGGTTCTAATTAGTGAAAACCAGCCAATCCACATTCACATTTTTGGCGATTGCGGACATTACTTTTCTAAACACTGGCGAGAAGTCGAACGCGTATTAGGTCGCTTCTTAAAAGACAATGTTCTTTAAATTACCTTCATATGACCTTTGTAAACGGGAAATTTGTGCTAGAATCAGGACGTTCTGTCACTTTTAGAACGTTCTAAGGTTTGGTAACATCAACCTATGGATGATACTTCATTTTGGGTTTTAATAGCGGTCGTAGCAATCTCTATCATCGCTACTATTGTTTACGTAGCCTTTTTGGTATTTTTACCAGAATGGGTCGGTGTCACAGGCAAGGTAGCTCTTGAGGCCGAGAAAAGCCATGAAGAGGGTTCAAAAGCTGAAGAAAGTGGATTTGCTAAAGGCCTTTAGTCCTTTTTTACGACGACTGTAGCTTGAATTCGCTCACGAAACTGTGTTGGCGACAAGCCCATTTGTTTTTTAAAAAATCTAGTAAAGTAGTTCGCATCTTCAAATCCTAAAATATAACCTGTTTCGGCGACACTCGCATCCGAATACGATAAAAGGCGTTTTGCTTCTAACAAAATACGACTCTGAATCACATCCATCGCTGACTTGCCAAGTGCCCGCCCGATTTTCATTGTGAGTGCCTTAGACGTCACGTTCAATGAGTGCGCATAAAACTGCACGGTGTGTTCTTTTTTATACTTCTCATTCACTAAAGTTTGAAAGCGCTCCACAATCGAATTTGCTTTCGCGACTGCAACATTTTCATTAGAGCGACTAAGTCCCGCCAGTAAACATACCAGCAATCCTTCAAGTGCGACCTCGTAGTTTTTTGATTTACGATTAAATTCGTGCTCCATTATTTGACATATAGACTCAATTTCGTTCCATACCGATAGGCCTTTGATGGCAATGCTGTCAGCAAACGTAGCTATGGGCAAACGATGCGCAGAGGTTTCAATGGACCGCGAAAGCGAATCTGTCGTGAATTCCAAAACGAATCCAACCGACTTTTTATTAAACTTCCAGGTATGCACTTGTCCGGGTTTCATAAAAAACAGCTTTTTTCCCGCGACTTTATGTTTTTTAAAATCGATTTCGTGCCACCCTAGACCTTTTGTTACAACAGTAATTTGAAAGAAATCATGGCGATGAGGAAAGGCCACCTTTGGTTCAAGTCGATCGGATAATTTTTCAACACGGATTTCACCGCGAGATACTTTTTTTACACCAAGAGACTCAATGGGGTGCAATATTTGTGACGAACGCCTTCTCATTCCTAGAGTCTGCCTCAAATATTTCGGAATGAGAAGATTTGGTTAGATTTAAAGACTTTCTGCCGGAACTTTACCCAACAGATAAATCAACTTCAATATTTCCACGGGTCGCATTTGAATACGGGCAAATCTGATGAGCTTTTTCTACCAACTGGCTCAGTAAATTTTGCTCTAGACTTGGCGCTTTGACATGAAGTTTTGCATTAATTCCAAAACCTCTCGCTATTGGACCAATACCAACATCAGCATGAACGACTAAATCATCAGGAAGTTTAATTTTCTCTTGCATAGCAACCACCTTCAAAGCGCCAATAAAACACGCGGAATACCCAGCCGCAAATAATTGTTCGGGGTTTGTGCCTTCACCGTCATTACCCCCTAAAGCTTTAGGTGTAGATAGCTTGATATTTAAACGACCGTCATCGGTACGCGAAACGCCTTCACGACCACCTGTTGATACTGCTTTTGCTGTATAGAGAACTTTTTCAAGTTTATTCATAAAAACACCTTCCTTTTTTAATAATATCTTGCGCGCAAGATATTATTAACTATAGCAGAAAACAATTCACTTGCAAGTATCTTGTGCGCAAGATATTATAAATTTATGAAATATGATAAATTGCGTCTCAAAAACCAACTCTGTCATCCTCTCTATAGCGCGGCGAATGCGGTAGTACGTTCGTACGAGCCTCATTTAAAGACGATAGACCTAACTTACCCTCAATATTTAGTCATGATGTCATTGTGGGAGCAGGACCAGGTTACAATTACCAAAATCTCTGAGGATACTTTTTTTGACTCGGGAACGCTAACCCCCCTAATCAAACGGCTAACCGAAAAAGGATTTATAAAAACAACCCCCTCAAAAGACGATCTAAGGCAGAAAATAGTAACGGTAACCAAGAAGGGTGAAAAATTAAAAGATCAAACACTAACGATTCTTCCGCAACTTGCGGCTTGTTTTTCGTCGATCTCAATAGAAGAAGCTCATCAGCTGGGAACGTTAGTTCGAAAACTGACGTTCGGGATTGCTGAAAAACAGCTACACTATAAATAACTTTCGATTTAAAGAGGTCTTAAAAATTAACCGCAAATCCTAATGAACCTGAACTTTTTGATTCTTCTTTACCGGCTTTGATTGATTCCACTCCAAAAATGATATCAAAATTAACTTTTGCTCCTGTTGGAAAAAATCGCGAGCCTAAATATAGATTAAATAATGACGCGCTCGTTGATACAGCATTGTCACTGGCACTAGAAAGCAACCCGGTACGCGCTCCGATTAGCCATTCATTGTTCCAATTTTCACGCCCCGGATAATTACCCTCTCCGCCAATGGACATGCGACTATATTTGACTGTTTCATTTGAGCCTTTGATTTTATGATCTTGCCCACCCAAATGAACTGATAATCGCCAGCGACCCTTCAATACTTCCGTCGATGGCGACAATAAAAAGAATTCCCCTAACATCGAATTTTCTTCGTTATCTTTAGTTGCCGGACGCGAGGCTAATAATAAACCAAACAAAAATTGTGGTTGCGCCCCTTTCGCTCGGACGGACGGCGTCACCCGTTTTTCCCAAGTCAAACTTTGCACGTCGATAGCTTGCGTTTGATTTTCCACTATTTCAATCTGTCCGTGACCAATTTGAGTTTCACTAGCTAACGTCACATCGTATTCACCGCGTGGAACACTTAAGACTTTTTCTTCCCCTTTGTTTTTATAGAATTTGAAAAAATTAATTCCCTTCGAAGACGCCAACGTTAACTCACCTTGCGCGTCTTTACTGAGCTGAATTTGCCCATTAACTCTGGCTGGATAGGAAACCACTAACGCCCCCTGCCCTTGTAATTGGGAGTGAAATTCTGGACTTTGCACACGACCACCAGAGACTGTGCTTTGAAATTTTGTTTGAGCGTAGACGTAATTGTACAGTTCATCGATCGTGACTAGACCGTCGTTGTTCGAATCTGCTTGGCCATATAATCCAGTCACCAAATGATAGGTAAAAATACTACCTTTAAGTTTTTCGCTTTCATACGATAATTCATTTCCAGAACTGGATGTTAGAATCACGCTGCCGGTCGGTTCGTCCACATTGTACTGGACAAGCTCTATTGGCTTCGCTCGTTGAGCTCCTTTGGCTTTCAGCGCACCAGAAAAACAACTATCCAAGATAACGATTTTTAATTTTGACTTGAGCCCAGCCAGGAGTTCATGGAATTTCGATTTCGTTATAGATCCGTCCCGCAAATGCAAACCATTTTCGTTCGAGTGCCCTGAAAAATAAAACATAAACTTTTGATTTTTCTTTTTACTTAGAGCGCTGACCGTTTTATCGAACTCTTCCATGCTGGGATTCTTAAGGCTTGCAATATTTTGAGCATCGACTTTGCCCGCAACAGTTAAAGCGCGGACTAATCGCTGAGCGTCCATTGAGGCATAATCTAGTTTCTTTTCACTGGCGATTGTGGAATCTTCGGCACTGACAATCAATACCTGTAAATCATTTTTTTCTTGAGAAAACGCACACGAAACGAAACACACTAGAAAAAAAATTACTAATTTCATAGCGCCTTCCTTAAACGAAATCCCGCATAAACACAGTCTTGAGATTTTTTATTTCCCCCATGAACTACATCATTCAGAAATTCGCGATCTAGAACTAATTGTCGACCAGAGTTTTCCATTCTTGGATTTGGACATACTATAACAATCAAATGTTCACCTTGATTGGGTGCCGTCAATTGAAAGCTAGAATCAAACCCTGTGGAAATCCCGGCTTTAATTTCTAATTTTCCAGATTCAATATCTTTAATATCATCAAGAACTTTAAAATCCTTATCAGCAATCGTCCAATAGGCCACAGAATCTTGATCCGCGATAATTCTAACGCCGACCTTATCACCATCTTGCAATTCACTCGTTTCTGTTAACGGACTGATCGCATCACTACGTTGCCAATACACGCTAATCTGAGTTGATCCTTTAGCCGTAAATCTATCTTCAGCCTGACGCGGCAGAACCATCACTAAGGCCAAGGATGCTATCGTCAAAGCCGACAAACCAAAGTACCATTGTTCTTTTAGGTTTGTCCAAGCTGACAGCGATTCCTGCTTTTTAGGTAATCGCAATGGCGGCAATTCTAATTTATTTATTTTGTTCCACTCCGTGCGCTCGGCCTCGTTCAAAGCCGAAGGGTCTTCTGTAATGATACGCACGTGTTTGGAAAACAGCGATTGATCAGACATTTTGCTGCCTCCTTAATTTCCCTCTCCGTAATATTCAGGGGT
>DDVI01000043.1 GCA_002345205.1 Bdellovibrionaceae bacterium UBA2316
TCCGCAGTTTCACATACAAGTATACCAAAAGATACGCTTGAGTTAACTAAGACTCTCGTCGGAAGACGACCGTTCTGATGAAAACTAGATGTTGGGATTGGACAATTCGGGCTTTAAACCGCCTATCCTCACTTTTCAAGTAGAGATAAGCGTAGAATATGCAGAGTATCTGTATTTAGGCGATAAATTAATTTTCTTGAGAGTGTCGATTTTTACTAAACTTTCTTAATTAGCCCTATTCCTTCTGTACGTGAGAGATCAATTCGATTTTGCGAAAGAAATAAAATATTTTCTTTCAAATTATCAAAAATAAATACCTGAAAATACTTAAATTTTTCAGCAAGTGACGTTTATTGCCTAAGTGTCTAAAACAAAACAGGTGAAATACTTAAACCATTACTTTATATTATCAACTTCAAGGAGCCGCTCGTTGGAATACATGGGAAATTAATCCCAACAACTTTGGAAAGGTATCTATCTATGAAAGCTATTTTAATTTTAAGTTTATTAGTTTCAATCGTAAGTTTTGGTCGCACAATGGTAAGTCTTGATTGCACCACTCCGACTCCGTGCAAATTTGATCGAAAAGGCTTACAGGGTTGTGTATCTAAAATCACTTTGTCAGGTCGTCCAAACTCAGATGGTGAATTCACTTATTATACACGACCATCAAATATCGCGCTTGAAGTTATGCCTCGCCCTGTTAAGCAAACTGTTTTTATCCGTACGGGTGTAAATAAAATTGAATTTGCAAGCAATGATGGTGATCAGTGGGGACGTTTGCAATCATCTCTAGGTGGCCGATACGATGGTACAGTGACAATCGATCAAGATTTCGAGTTTCAAGTTTCTTGCTCGGACAAAGCCATTGGTTTTGAAAGATTCTAATTTTGTTTTCTTAGGTTCACGATTTGGGAAACAATATCTGTGAACCAACTCAGTTTCGAAAGTTCTTTAACAAATCATCCCAAAACCGCCGGAACTAAAGCCAGTGCAAGATCAGAAAATCATCGAGCCAAAGCAGATGGAACTGAAAAAGAAAAGCATCCCCTTATTCTAAAATTAGTTCCATCAATAAATAAAATTTTATATTCTTTTGTTATCGGACGCTCTAACCACTTTAATGCTTTATCCTCTTGAACTGGTGAGATTCTTCAATGCTGCTCAGTGAAAACAATCGAAAATCCTTTTGCCGATTGTGTTTCACTGAGTAAGACCAGAGCTTATCCAAAAGGCTTCGGTCTGATTTTCCATCAATCAAAATCAAGCCGCGTCCTTGCTCGATGTCTTGGATCGCCCAAGGTAGAATCACGCTCTCAGTTTTTCCAGCATTTGTAGTCCCAATGACTTGCGTGTGCATGGCTCGCTGGCGGGTCTTGATGTGAACTTCTTCTTTTTGGTCGGTTTCGCCACAAAAGACTGAGTTCTCAGATTTTCCAATCACGGCCTTTTCTTTTTCGATCCGCTTCAGATTTGATTCGCATTTTCGTGCAAGCCAATAGAAAAGAGGAGTCAAAGAGAGAAGACACAAGATCAGAACCCGCGAGATTCGTCTCGCAAAACTGAGCCTTCACGGAGAAATCCATGAAGTGAACACTCCTAAGTCGGTGAAACCTTCTCAGACAACTGAATGGCAATACCGAGCTAGCAGAAGAAGTAAAATTCTTCGGGCAAGTGTAGAGACTATACGGAGTGAACCTAATATCAGCGATGATGATGGTTAAGATATAGTCCAGACCCCAAACGCAGAAATGCGATCACGAAAGTGATAGTGGTAAGAGGATCTAGTGCCGTAAGGCGTGGGGGTTCAAGTCCCTCCAGGCGCACCAACTCGAAACTAGAAGAACAATTATTTTTTGAATTTTTCGCGTAGCTTTTCAATGTCTTTATAATACTTTTCAGCCCATCTCCAAATTCCACAAACCGATTCGCCGAGAGCCAAACCAATTTTTGTGAGTTTGTACTCGACCCTTGGCGGAACCTCTGGATAGACCGTTCTTTCAACTAAGCCATCTCTCTCCATACTTCTCAAAGTTTGTGTTAACATCTTTTGACTAACCCCAGGAACTCTCTTTTGAAGTACTGAAAAACGATGAGGACCATCTTCTAACTCATCTAAAATAAGAAGCGTCCATTTATCGGCGATGCGTCCTAGTATTTCACGAACCAGTGCTTCTTTATCAAGTGCCATACTAAACCCTCGATTTTTCTTTAGTTACTAATTGGTAAGTACCGTACAAATAAGTGCCTACTATATTTCAGTAAGTAACAATGTTATTATACTGTAAAGGAGACTTTATGGCAAAAATTCTTATGACGGGCGCGACAGGTGGATTTGGATTACTTACAACTAAGCAACTCATTCAGGACGGCCATACGGTGGTGGGAACTGCTCGAGATATAAGTGGTCGAAACAAAACAAAAGCATCAGAGCTAGAAAAATTAGGGGCAACAATTGTTGAAATGGATATCACAAATGATGCAAGCGTAAATCGTGGTGTGGAAAGTGCCACTCAGAAAATGGGCGGTATTGATGTACTCGTCAACAATGCAGGTGTCGGCGTTTTGGGACTAACAGAAACTTTTACTCCTGATGATTTCAAAAAAGTTTTCGAAGTAAATGTGTTTGGCACTCATAGAGTGACTCGTACCGTAGCCCCTGTTATGAGAAAAACAGCAAAAGGACTTATTGTTAACATATCAAGCCTTCTCGGAAGGATTACAGTTCCCTTTTATGGGCCTTATAATGCCACAAAGTGGGCTCTAGAAGGTCTTACCGAAAACTATCGAACAGAACTTTCTCAATCCGGCATCGAAGTGTGTATTGTTGAGCCTGGAGGCTATCCAACCACTTTCATTGATAATTTGATCCGGCCAAGTGATAAAGAAAGAGCCAAAGCTTACGGACCCATGGGAGAAATGGCCGAGGAGTTCTTAGCAAATTTTGAAAAAGCTCTTGCTGCAAACCCATCTCAAGATCCAAAAAATGTTGCTAAAGCCATTGCTCAATTAGTGAAGGCACCTCATGGTACTCGACCATTCCGCACAATTGTCGACAACATGGGAATGGGTGGGCCAGTTGAAGAATATAACAATATGTTGGGTAAGATTACCGAAGGCATCTATGGCAACTTTGGGATTGCCAGCTTGCTAAAGTTGAAAATTTAGCCGTCGTATACGTATCCATAGCCCACTTATGTAGGGCTATGGATTGAGAATATTTGTTTTTGAAATCGTTCGGTTTCATTTAGAAATGGTCTCTTTGATGGTTTTTATCTCTTTGGTAGTTAGTCCAACGCCATGAAAGTCCTTGCGTTTCAAATGCTGAAAATAGCACTGAATTGCGTCATTAGATTTTCCAAAGCGTTTGGCTAATGCTTCTCGTGACCAACCTTCAATCCAACGCAATTTTGCCAGCTCCGCTAGATCAGTCCTTGGTTCACGCCACTGAATTGGGTATGTTTGAACCCATCCCAGGGGTTCTTCTAATATGGAACGGCGGGCACCAAACTTTTCTGAGTCGTTCAGCCAATTTCGACTCTCTCTAAAACCTTCTGCTCCGACGTCGGGGTGAACGGTTTGAATAAAATAAATATCTCAAACTCGAAGGAATCGCTGGCTGCCTCTGCATCACAGGTGGTCTGCTTTGATGCCTAACAACTTGCTGCTGCGGATTCTCGTAGGAGAACACAATTTCTTTGAGGACCTTAATCAACTCAGAGAAAGTCTGTCCGTTTTGGGTCAACAATCCATTATGCAGTTCAATGAAATTCTTGCGAGCAAATGGTCCGATGTAATGTCGCCCTTTGGAGGTCTTTGGTAGCAGGCACCATAGCGGAGTTTCCATTCCAAAATCAAAAAATACAGGACCGCTACATTCGGACCATTCTTTTAAGAGGGGGCAGTCATCGAGAAGTGAGGGAAGCTGAATAAGATTGATTCCTTGAGCTATGAGTTTGGCGACTTTCAAAATTGAATTGAACCGGACCAAATCATTCTTTTTCTTCAGCCCATCAACAACCCATATCAAATTGCTGCCATAAAAATTGTTTCGCGCCTGCCGCTCTTCAGGATTCAAAATGGAGTGTTGGAACTCGAGAATATGATCCTGCTTTGTCTTCACGTCAGCGATATGCCATTCGCCGTCGTCCGCACGGTGTCTGATCTCCTGGCATTCAATCGGGAAGTTATTTTTCCAAGCGCGGTGCCATTCCGTTTCGTTTTCCCACCAGTGATCACACTCGCACTGTGATTTATGAGCCCAGTGCTTTACCTTTATTTGTCCGCATTTCGGGATCATCGGTTGCTCGCACCCGACACAGGCGCCTGTGAGACCCTTCTCTGCTTCTGTCTTTTCGCCATTAACTATCGCAAATCTCATGCTTTACCCCAATTCATTGATCATTCTATCTTTTGATGTAACACTTTATCTCATTAAAGGCGTTACGCCTTCAAGGGGGCCAATTTTTGAAAAAAGCGTTACACGAAGAAAAAGAGCCATTTCTGCTTTATAGGAAGGGCGAGCTTATTGGCTGGGGCGACGGTGACGTTAAAAACCTGATCGAAGCTGCCAATGCAGCCGTCATCAACGAAGAGAGGATAGGCGGTTTAAAGCCAGAATTGTCCAATCCCAACATCTAGTTTTCATGGGTTGTTGTTAAAATTGTGTAATTGGAATGGGTCTTTGGCAATGAATTTCACCAATTT